>JAYRLJ010000473.1:0-2004 GCA_041905305.1 Hylemonella sp.
CTTCACTGGCCACCCAAGAGGGAAGCCAATGAAGACGGGGTCTATGGTTTACGTTTGCAGTCGCGGGCGATCGATCGCCAGCCAGGGTATGACTATCTGGGCACACCGCGCCACTTGTTGACGTTGCTCGCCGATATTGCGATCACTTGGTACAAAAAAGAAGTGAAACCTCAGATTCCCGACGGGCAACAAGTCCCGGAAGCACTTTCCCGCCGCCGAATACCCACCGCTGCAGTTCCGCGGCAGCCGCGATCCAGTCCCCCTGGTTGATTCGCCGCCGCAGCGTGGAGGTCTGCAGCCGCCCCGCGCCGAGGTTGAAGGTGAAGTCGACGATGCCAGCCAGCCGCCCCTCGGGCTCGGTGGCCAGCACCGGGCAGTAGCGCAACGTCGCCGCCAGTGCCGTCTGCAGATCGCGCGCCAGATAGACCTCGGCTTCTGCCTCCGTGATCGGTGGGTGATCCAGCGTGCAGAGATGGCCGTAGCCGATCGTCAGATAACCAGCCGGACACATGTATGGATGGGCGCGCCCAGGGTCGTTCTTCGGCACCCGATGAAATCCCTCGAAGCGTTTCGCAAGCTCAATGGCTTGAGGTGGTACCCGGATCATGGCAGGCACCTCCACGTCTCGCGCCGCTTGATCTGATGCAACGTGGTCTTGCCGATGCCGTATTCGGCACGGATCAGACGCGGCGGCCTTGTGTCGTTGCGTATGGCGAGGACATCTTCTGCGCGCAGCTTCGCCTTTGGATGGCGCTCACCGGCCGGCCATTGGCGGCGCCCCTTGCGTACCATATCCAGCACGTTCTCTCGCTGCGTGGCAACGAGGAGATGGATGGGGTTGACGCAGTGCCGTGTGTCGCAGGTATGGCAGACCACAAGGCCAGGTGGAATCGGGCCGACACACAGTTCATAAGCGACACGATGTGCCCTGAGCAGCGGCTTTCCGCCATCGGCACCGATGCTGCCGTAGCCGCGGGTATCGATAGAGCCCACCCACGGCCAACATTCATCCGGACCGCGCTTGTCGACCTTCTCCCAAAAGCGTTCGGCCAGCGGTCGCGGCTGGCGTCCCTTACGCCTGGCCACCGCGCCGCTCCCATACCCTCGAAATAAACCAGAAGTTCAGGATGCCCGACAGCAGTGCTTGATCTGCTTCCGTCCAAGTGGCGATCAGCGCCGGCCCAAATCCGACACCGGCCTGCACCGATCCGACGAAGGTCGAGAGCTTCACCCCGGCGTACATCAGCACGAAGAGGTAGGTCACCACCGGCCTGACCGTCGTGGACAGCGCATCGGCCCACCTCACCCCCGACGGTCTTCCTTGTGCCGCTACCGCCTCCCGCAAGGCCTCGATCGCTCCGGTATTCCAAGCCGCATCGGCACTGGCACCAATCTCAGCCATGCGTTGCGCCCCGCGCAGCTTCTCGAACTCCAGCGCCTTGTCCTGCATCGCCAGTTCGTGGCTGCGCTCACCCTTGCGGTCGAGCCACTTCAGAATTTCGGGTGCAAGGCGGAAGGCCCCACCGAGGAGGCCGCCAAGTAGCGTTTCGATCATTGCCCACCTCCGAACAGCTTGAGTTTCAGGAACGCGCCGGCCAGTAACGCCATTACCAACCCTGTGACCAGCATCTTCACGATGGTCAGGCCGGCGGTTTTCTTGGCCTCGTTGAAGGCGTCGAGCAGGCCGCGCAGTTCGCGGATGTCGTGTGCAGCCTCCGGCCCGTCTAACCCGACATCGGCCAGTGCGTGCCGGGCACCGCGCTCGGCGGCGCGTTCCAGCATCGCCTCGAATTCTTCCTGCGGGATGGTGACCATCTTCCGCCGTTCCACTTGGTGGGAATCCATTTTTTCGTCCTCCAAAAATGCGAAACCCGCATCAAAGGCGGGTTCGCGGGTGTGATTGGGGTTGTCTTGGTGCTACGGCTTCTTGCCGCGCCCCTTGGCCTGCGGAGGCTCAGCCTTCCTGCTGGCCACGACGGCAACGCCGCCTACCAGCAGGCGCAT
>JAYRLJ010000081.1:0-10676 GCA_041905305.1 Hylemonella sp.
AGGAACACCATACTCTGCTCGCCCTTGGCCACACGCGCCTCGATGGCCGCCAGTAGCGGCGGCGCAAACACCGTGCCCTTGGGCTGGTGGTTCATGTCGACGCGCCGCACCAGCGGCAGTTGGCTGTTGTCGCCCACGCGGCTGGGCATGTGCAGCCGCACGTATCGACCACCTTGGCGCCCGCCCTCCGCCGCCGGGCGGCTGTGGTGCCAGCTCTCCAGTGAGGGCGTGGCGGAGCCCAGGATGACCTTGGCGCCTTCGAGCTTGCCGCGGTAGAGCGCCAGGTCGCGCGCCGAGTAGCGGGCACCCTCCTGCTGCTTGTAGCTCGGGTCGTGCTCCTCGTCCACCACGATCAGGCGCAACTTCGGCAGCGAGGTGAACACCGCCATGCGCGTGCCCAGCACGATGCGCGCGGCACCACTGTGCGCGGCCAGCCAGCTGGCCAGGCGCTGCGGGTTGGTCATGCCGCTGTGCAGCGAGACCACCGCCGCGCTGCCGAAGCGGGCCTGGAAGCGGGCTTCGAGTTGTGGCGTCAGGTTGATCTCGGGCACCATCACCAGCGCCTGGGCGTCGGGCTCGCGTTCCAGCAACGCTTGCACGCAGCGCAGGTAAACCTCGGTCTTGCCGCTGCCGGTGGCGCCAAACAGCAGGAAAGGCCCGGCCTGCTGTTCGATCTGCGCCAGCACCGCGGCCTGCTCGGGCGTCAGCGTCACGCTGGCGTCCGTGGCGGTGGGGGCCACGGCGTCCGCAGTGCCCTTGGCCTGGCGCTTGAGCCGGCGTGCCAGCTGTTCGGGGCCGAGTTCGCGCAGCTGCGGCGGCAAGGCGGCGAGCGCCACTTCGCCGGCTGAGCGCTGGTAGTAGCTGGCGGCAAAAGCGACCAGCTGGCGCCAGGCCGGCGTCAGCGGCGGCAGGGCGTCGAGCGCGGCGGAGATCGGACGTGTCTTGTCGGCGTCGAAGGCGACTGTGTCGGCGTCCGGCACCTCCCAGACCACGCCCAAGGTCTCGCGTTTACCCAGCGGTACACGCACCAAGGTTCCGGGTGCCAGTGGCAACTCACTTCGGTAGCTCAGGGGGCCACCCACCTGGCTGTGTGCCGGGGTCTGGACCAGAACCGAAAGCCAGTGCGTCATGGCGGTGCCAAAGTTGGATGAATTTCTTGAAGTGGACTTCCGGAAAGTGCGCTAAGTGCTTGATCCGGAAGGGTTTTGCAAGAGATTCAAAGTTTCTGTGGATAACTTTGTTGATATCCGCTCAATGGCGCGTCCGAAGCCTTGAAAATCAAGGCTTTTCTTGGAATGCCCACAAAAAAAGCAAAGCATAAAGTTATTACAAATCAATGACTTAGCTTCGCTATCGCTTTTGTAGCGACAATCCCCCATTTGGGGGAGTCTTTCTGCGCCGCAGCACAGCTTTTGTGCATAAGTCAGGATTCACCAACCTGTTTCTGGGCGCGTCGGAACCCGGGAAAGCCCTTATTGGCGCAGTCTGCGCGAATGTTCATGCACGGTATGCACAAGTGTCGCCACATGTTCCGGCGGGGTGTACTGGCTGATGCCGTGGCCCAGATTGAAGATGTGGGTCGGGCCCGTGGTTGATGCGTCGGTGTGCGGGCGGCCAAAGCTCTCCAGCACCTTCTTCACCTCGGCCTCAATGGCCGCCGGCGGCGCAAACAGCACATTGGGGTCGATATTGCCCTGCAAGGCCTTGCCGGCTCCGCCCACCTGTCCACCCACCAGCGCGCGCGCCTTGCCCAGGTTCATGGTCCAGTCCAGGCCCAGCACCTCGCAGTCAAGCGCAGCCATCTCGTCCAGCCACAGGCCGCCGCCCTTGGTGAAGACAATGCGCGGCACGACTTGGCCGTCCACGCCGGTGCGCTTGAGGCCGGCCAGCACGCGCGCCGTGTAGGCCAGGCTGAACTGCTGGAAGGCACCATCGGCCAGCACGCCACCCCAGGAATCGAACACCATCACCGCCTGCGCGCCGGCATCGATCTGGGCGTTGAGGTAGGCCGCCACGGCGTCGGCATTGACCTGCAGGATGCGGTGCATCAGGTCCGGGCGGCTGTACAGCATGCTCTTGACCTGGCGGTAGTCGTCCGAGCCGGCGCCTTCGACCATGTAGCAAGCCAGCGTCCAGGGGCTGCCGGAGAAGCCGATCAGCGGCACCCGGCCATTCAGCGCCTTGCGGATCGAGGTGACGGCGTCAAAGACATAGCGCAGTTTGTCCAGATCCGGCACGGCCAGCTTGGCGACAGTGGCTTCGTCACGCACGGCGGTGGCAAAGCGCGGGCCTTCGCCCTGGGCGAAGGACAGGCCCAGGCCCATGGCGTCGGGCACGGTCAGGATGTCGGAAAACAGGATGGCGGCGTCCAGCGGGTATCGTTCCAGCGGCTGCAGCGTGACTTCGGTGGCATAGTCCACGTTGGTGGCCAGGCCCATGAAGCTGCCGGCCTTGGCGCGCGTGGCGCAGTACTCGGGCAGGTAGCGCCCGGCCTGGCGCATCAGCCAGACGGGGGTGTAGTCAGTGGCCTGGCGCAGGCAGGCGCGCAGGAAGGTGTCGTTCTGGAGGGGGGCAAAGCTGGAAGTCATAGCCCCGATTGTCGCAGGCCGGCGCCTGCCACCGCCTGCGGGCTGAGCCTGTGGCGGCACGGACTCCGGCGGGGCCGGTTCAGCGCGCCAGCTGCACTTCCAGGATTTCGAACTCGATTGCTTCGCGGTAGATGCGTGCGTCCTGTGTCGCCATGTGCAGCAGGATCTTGGGCGCCTGGGCCGACACCAGGCGGTGTGCCGCCACACCCGCCAGCACCAGGCCCAGGCCGATCCAGGGGTAGCCGTACCAGGCCATGCCGATGCCGGTGCCGATGATGGGCAGGATCAGCGCGGTCAGCAGCAGGCGGTGCTTGACGTACTTGCGCGCCTTGTCCGGGTTGACGATGAGGCGGAAGCGCCCGGCCGGCAGGCCGGTGCAGAACTCGGCGTGCGAGACCTCGACGGTCTCGCCGGGCTGGGACTCGGAGGTGGGGTCGCTCATGTCGTAGGCCTGAGGCGGCGTGGTCGATCGTCGGGCAAGGATACTGCACGCGTCGTGGGGAAGCCGCATGGGCTTGGGCGAGCGCGTGCTTTAGGCGGCGTATTTGAGCGAGCAGCCGCAGGGCGGCGCCGTGGGGCGGCCGACGACCAGCGCGAGGCGGGTCAGAGCGCTACGTCGCAACATGCTCATCTCCTCGACCTCATCGGAGCAGGCACGCTGGACAACTGACTACAGGCTGGCCAGCGCCGCGCGCACTTCCTGCACGCTCAGGATCTCGGACAGCACCACGGGTGCCCGGCCCGCCCGATAGAACACATAGACCGGCACGCCGTTGCGGCCCAGCTGCGCCAGCGCGGCGGTGATGGCCGGGTCGCGCCGCGTCCAGTCGGCGCGCAGCATGGTGATCTTGCGTGCATCGAACTCGGCCAGCAGGGCGGCATCGGCCAGCGTGGTCTGCTTGTTGTACTGGCAGGTCACGCACCAGGCTGCGGTGTAGTCCACGAACACGGTCTGCTGCTGTGCCAGCAGCTGCTCCACCTTGCCGGGCGTCCAGGCTTGCCAGCGCTCGTGGTTCTCGGTGCTCTGTGCCAAGGGCTGGGGTTGCAGGATAAATGGGGCCCCAGCCCACGTCATCCAAGCGCCAACAGCTATCAAAAGCGTAGCAATGATGGTGCGTGAGCGACCCGCCAGGGTGAGTGACCAGACCAGCGCGCTGAACACCACCAGCAGCGCCAGCAGGGCGCCGGCACCATCGACGCCGCTCTGGTGACCCATGACCCAGACCAGCCAGGCCACGGTGCCGAACATCGGAAATGCCAGCAGTTTGCGCAGCGCATCCATCCAGGCGCCGGGCTTGGGCAGGGCGCGCGCGAAGGCCGGCACGAAGCTGGCCAGCAGGTAGGGCAGTGCCAGCCCCAGGCCGATGGCGGCGAAGATCAGCAGTGCCTGCAGTGCCGGCAGCGTGACCGCCAGCCCGAGCGAGGCGCCCATGAACGGCGCCGTGCAGGGCGAAGCCACCACCACGGCCAGCACGCCCGTGAGGAAAGCGTCGACCACCGGGTGGCGCGCCTGCAGGGACGCCAGCGAGGACGGCGCGAACTGGCCGAACTCGAACACACCGGCCAGGTTCAGGCCAATCAGGGTGAAGAGGGCGGCCAGCGCGGCCACCACGCTCGGGTTCTGCAACTGGAAGCCCCAGCCCAGGCTTTCGCCGGCAGCGCGCAGGCCCAGCAGCAGCAGGCCCAGCAGCACAAAGCTGAGCACCACGCCGGCGGTGTAGGCCAGGCCGCTGATGCGGTGGCTGCGGTGGTCATCGGCATGGCGGGTGAAGCTCAGCACCTTGATGGCCAGCACCGGGAACACGCAGGGCATGAGGTTGAGGATCAGGCCGCCGAGCAGCGCACCCAGCAGCGCGGCCAGGAAACTGGCGCTGGCCGCCCCCTGTGCCGCCGTGGCGCCTTGTGCATTGGCCTGCAGCGCAGCCTGCAGGGCCGGCGACACGCCCACGGCGGCTGCGGTGGCTGGCCAGGTGCCGCGCACCGGCAACTCGACGCGCCAGCCGCTTTGTCCCGCGGTGAGCACCAGCGGCAGTTGCGCCGGGCTGGCGCTGCGCTGGGCCGACAGCGGCAGGCTCGCCGTCCATACCGCGCCTTGCCAGGCCTGTTGCCAGGGCGCCGAAGGGTTGACGACCTCGGCCGTCTCGGGGAAAGCGTCGAGCGTCTGGCCCTGCAGCCGCGCCGGCAGGCCGCTGAGGCTGACCTTGAGTGTGTCACCTTCGATCGTGATGGCGCTGTCCCTGCTGGCAGTCAGCGGCTGGGGTTGCGCTTTCAGTGCGGCGTCGAAGACGGCGCCATGGAGCGCGGTGGAACCCTTGACCGGGATGGTCAACGTGAACTCACCTTCTTCCGGGATGCATTCCTGCCGGCACACCAGCCAACTGGCCTTGAGCTTGACGGTGAGGTCCGGCGCCAGCAGCGAGGGCTTGAAGTCGGATGTGATGGTCAGTGGCACCGGCAGCAGCACTGTGCCTTCGTAGCCATAGTTGATCAGCTTGCCCAGCGGCAGCTTCTTCGGTAGCGGCCAAGCGATGTCGCCGGCCAGCACGCCGGGCGGCAGCGTCCACGCCAGCTCGGTGGGCAGGCCGGAATCGCCGGAGTTTTTCCAGTAGGTATGCCAGTGCGGCTGGTGCTGCAACTGCAGTCCGACCCACACCGGCTGGCCGGGTGCCACGCCCTCCGGGGCATGGGCCATCAGTTCGGCGCGCACCTGCTCGGTCGTTACCACGGTCTGCGACGCGGGCGCCTGGGCCTGGGCGGCCAGGGTGACGGCGGCCGCAGTGAGGGACAGCAGGGCGAGGCGCAGGAATCGGGCAGACAGGAGCATGGAGGGCACGGCAGAGGTGATGCTGGTGGGAGCGGGTGGCGCGGAACAAGTTCCCGCGCCATGACAAGGCGGGACACGCTGGCGGCAGGGCCCGTGCCAGCGCGGCAGCGCCAAATATAAGCCAAGGCTGAAGGGCTTGCACGAGCCTATGGCCTTGATTGACACTATCAATTCCACAGACCGGGGCAATCTTCCAATAATTCGGCGTTCCAACGCCACGCCCCGGTGGCCGGGGTCTGCGTGTGTGATGGCGAAGAAGTCACAAGGAGGATCGTCATGGTGCCCAGCATGGAAGCGGTTCTGAGTCCGTGGGTGTCTCAGCTCAAGAGCAAGACCAACCTGCCGGTTCTCGTGCAGTGGGGCGACAACCCGGCCCCTGACTCCGGCCTGCGGCTGGGCGACTTCACCCACCCCAAGGTGGTGATCCAGGTGCGCAAGGCCAGCGCCATCCCCCTGCTGCTCTCACCCAGCCTCGACAGCCTGGGTGAGGCCTATGTCGAAGGGCAGATCGATGTCACCGGCAGCGTGGACGACATCCTCGACATCGCCCACCGGCTCGCCGAAGCCGGCAGCAAGAGCGAAGGCCGCTTGTCGCGCATGGTGCGGCATTTCACGCACACCAAGAAGACGGACCAGGAAGACATCCAGTACCACTACGACGTCTCCAATGCGTTCTACCAGGTCTGGCTCGACCCGGCCATGGTCTACTCCTGCGCCTACTTCGAGCGCGGTGACGAGACTTTGGCCGAGGCGCAGATGAAGAAGATCGACCACATCCTGACCAAGGTGCAGCTGCAGCCGGGCCAGCGCCTGCTCGACATCGGCTGCGGCTGGGGCGCGCTGGTGATGCGGGCCGCGAGCAAGTTCGGCGCGCGCTGCGTCGGCATCACGCTGTCGCAGCGCCAGTTCGAGCTGGCCTCCGAGCGCGTGCGCGAAGCCGGCCTGCAGGACCGCATCGAGATCCGCCTGCAGGACTACCGTGACGTGCAAGGCCAGTTCGACCGCGTCACCAGCGTCGGCATGTTCGAGCATGTCGGCATCCAGCACCTGCCGGGCTACTTCGCACGCATGCGCGAGCTGCTGGCTGACGACGGCTGGGCGCTCAACCATGGCATCACCTCCACCGACGCGCATGACGGTGAAACCTGCCATGGCGGCGGCCGCTTCATCGACCGCTATGTCTTCCCGCACGGCGAGCTGCCGCACATCGGCACCGTGCTGCGCACCATGCAGGAAGGCGGGCTGGAGGCGCTGGACGTGGAGAGCCTGCGCCGCCACTATGCGCGCACCACCGGCCTGTGGAGCCAGGCTTTTGAGGCCAATGCCGACAAGCTGCGCGGCATGATCGACGAAAAGCGCTGGCGGATCTGGCGCGTCTACCTGGCCGGCTGCCAGTGGGCCTTCGACCACGACGAGATCTCGCTCTACCAGGTGCTGTGCCGCAAAGCCGGCCGCCTGTCGCACGGCCAGCCCTGGTCGCGGCGCTGGATGTACAACGGACGCTGACTCGGCGTACCGGGTGGTGCGCTCCGATAATCGGGGCATGGCTGATCCTGCCGCCGGCACCATCGTTCTTTCCACGCTCAACGCCAAGTACATCCACGCCTCGCTCGGCTTGCGCTATCTGCTGGCCAACATGGCGCGGCACGGCGGTGCCGAGCTGCGCGCGCGTTGCGTGCTGCGCGAGTTCACGATTGCGCGCGAGCCGCAGCAGATCGTGGATGAACTGCTGGTGCTGAACCCGGCCATCGTCGGCTTCGGTGTCTACATCTGGAATGTCACGCAAACTACCGAAGTACTGCGGCTGCTCAAGCGCCAGGCGCCGGGCATCAAGGTGGTGCTGGGTGGTCCCGAGGTCAGCCACGAGGTCGAGCAGCAGGCCATCGTGGCGCTGGCCGACCATGTCATCACCGGCTGGGGCGATGTGAGTTTTCCCCGCCTGTGCCGGGCGCTGCTGCTGGGGCCGCCACCGCTGATGAAAATCATCCCGGGCGAGCAGCCACCGCTGGACGAGATCGTGCTGCCCTATGCCGAGTACAGCGACGACGACCTGGCACACCGCCTGCTGTACGTTGAAGCCTCGCGTGGCTGCCCCTTCAAGTGCGAGTTCTGCCTCAGCTCCCTCGACAAGACCGCCTGGGCCTTCGACCTCGATGCCTTTCTGGCTGAGATGGATGCACTGCACCGGCGTGGCGCGCGGCACTTCAAGTTTGTCGACCGCACCTTCAACCTCAAGGTGGAGACCTCGGTGCGCATCCTGCAGTTCTTCCTTGATCGGATGTCGGAAGATCTGTTTGTGCATTTCGAAGTGGTGCCGGACCAGCTGCCGGACCGGCTGAAAGAAATGATCCTGCGGTTTCCGCCCGGCGTGCTGCAGTTCGAGGTCGGCATTCAGAGCTTCAACGTGGACGTGCAGCAGCGCATTTCGCGCCGGCAGGACAACACGAAGACCGAGGTCAACCTGCGCTGGCTGGTGCACGAGAGTCCGGCGCACCTGCACGCCGACCTGATCTTCGGCTTGCCGGGCGAGACGTGGGACAGTTTTGCGCAAGGGTTCGATCGCCTGTACGCGCTCAGGCCCCACGAGATCCAGCTCGGTCTGCTCAAGCGCCTGCGCGGCACACCGATTGCGCGCCACACGGCCGAGCACGGCGTGGTCTACGACCCGGCGCCGCCCTACACCGTGCAGCAGACGGCTGTGGTGGACGCGGCCACGGTGCAGCGTTACGTGCGGCTGGCACGCTATTGGGACTTGGTGGCCAATTCCGGGCGCTTCAGCCGCACGCTGCCGCTGTTGCTGAAGGGGCCGTCGCCCTTCCTGGCCTTTGCGGCCTTTGCCGACTGGCTGTGGCGGCAACTGGGGGAGACCGCCCATCTGACGCCTGAGCAGCTGGTGGATGCGCTGTTCGATTACCTGAGTGGCCCGCGGGGGCTGGCTGCCGAGGCGGTACGCCAGACCTTGCTGGCCGACTACCTGGCCAGCGGTGCGCGGGCGCGGCCGCAGGCGCTGCGCGCGGTGTTGCCGGCGCAGGGCGCGCCGGTGCCACGTGTGGCCCGGGCGCGCGCCGAACGGCAGGCGCGGCATCAGGCTAAGGTTGAAGACGCTCTAAGATAGCCCCATGAACCTGCCCAGCCGCTATTGGTCCGACCTCAGCACGCGCGACTTCGCGCAGCTTGACACCGCGCGCGCCATTGCCGTGCTGCCGGTGGCGGCTATCGAGCAGCATGGCCCGCACCTGCCGGTCAGCGTCGATGCCGACCTGGTCGACGGCGTGGTGGCAGCGTCGCTGCCGCACCTGTCGGCCGACTTGCCGGTGCTGTTCCTGCCTACCCAGGCCGTGGGCCTGAGCCCGGAGCACCAGCGCTTTCCGGGCACGCTCACGCTGTCATCGCATACCGTGATCCAGCTCTGGACCGAGATCGGCGAGTCAGTGGCGCGAGCCGGTGTGAAGAAGCTGCTGCTGCTGAACTCGCATGGCGGTCAGGTCAGCGTGCTGGACATCGTGGCGCGCGACCTGCGCGCCAGGTTGGACATGCTGGTCTACAGCACGAGTTGGTTCAACCTGCCGCTGGGCGAGGCGGCCGACCAGTTCAGCGCCGAGGAGCACCGCTTCGGCATCCATGCCGGCCAGATCGAGACCGCCATGATGCTGGCGCTCAAGCCGGAGCGGGTGGCCATGGCGCAGGCGCAGCATTTTGCGTCGGCCTCGCAGCAGCGCGCCGCGGCCTTTCCCATCCTGGGCAACGGCAAAAGTGCCAAGCTGGGCTGGCAGATGCAGGACTACAACCCCGCCGGCGCGGTCGGCAATGCCGCCGCCGCCACGGCGGAACAGGGGCAGGCCCTGCTGCAGGCAGCCGGGCGTGCGCTGGCGCAGCTGCTGGCCGAAATCGACCGCCTGCCGCCCGGCACGCTGGTAAACCCCTAATCGCAAACCCTGTTTGACAGCCCGCAGGCGGCGGGCTACCTTGGGGCCATCTCCACTGCAAGGAGTGCCCCATGAATACGCCCAATGAACGTCGCCAGTTCTGGCGCTCTGACTTCGATGCGCCGGCGCTGGTGACCACCGCCGGCCGCAACCATGCGGCACGGCTGATCGACGTCTCGCTCAAGGGGGCCCTGATCGAACACGACGACACCTGGCTGGCGCGCACCGGCCAGGCCTGCCACCTGCGGCTGGAGCTGGCGCCCGGCGCGGTGATCGTGATGGACGCCACCGTGGCCCATGTCGACGGCCGCAACATCGGCCTGCAGTGCGACCGCATCGACCTCGACAGCATGACGCACCTGCGTCATCTGGTCGAGTTCAATGCCGGCGACAAGAGCGTGCTGGAGCGCGACCTGGCGCACCTGATCCGCGCCCACTGACGGCCTGGGGCCGGCAGGCCCGTGGCTTCAGTTCAGCACCAGTTCCACCGGCACGTTGCCGCGCAGCGCATTCGAATACGGGCACACCTGGTGGGTGGCTTCCATCAGGGCGTGTGCCTCGTCGCGCGGCAAGCCGGGAATGCTCACCTCCAGCTTGACGGTCAGGCCAAAGCCGCCGTTGCCGTTCGGGCCGATGCCCACCGTCGCATCCACCTGCGTGCCTTCCAGCTTGATCTTGCGCTGGCCGGCCACGAAGGCCAGGGCGGAGTCGAAGCACGCGGCGTAACCGGCCGCCAACAGCTGCTCCGGGTTGCTGAGCGCGCCGCCGGGGCCACCCATCTCCTTCGGGATCGCCAGCTTCATGTCGAGCACGCCGTCTTGCGAACGGATGTGGCCATTGCGGCCACCGGTGGCGCTGGCACGGGTCTGGTACAAGGTTTTCATGAATAGCTCCTAAAAGATTAAATCGTGTGCGATGTATTTTGCCAGATCGAGAGAACCGTGCTGAGGGCAGGGGCAAAAGGGCTGGCAGGCCGAGAGGGGTCAGTCGGCGGCCGCTTGCAGGTGGACCAGCAGGCGGTCGAGCTGCTTCTTGAGCTTGTCCGCGTCTGCGGGCGAATAGCCCAGTCGCTCGAACAGCTGGTGTGGAATGCCGGCGCACTTGGCCCGCAGTGCACGGCCGGCTGGCGTGAGGCTGATGTCCACCACACGCTCATCGGTGCTGGAGCGCTGGCGCAGCACCAACCCGCTTTCTTCCAGCCGCTTGAGCAGCGGCGTGAGCGTGTTGCTGGCGAGCTGGGCGCGTTCGCCGATGTGCGACACCGTGCAGGGTGCGTCCTCCCACAGGATCATCAACACGATGTACTGCGGGTAGGTCAGGCCCAGCGGCTCCAGCAGT
>JAYRLJ010000082.1:0-10653 GCA_041905305.1 Hylemonella sp.
TTATCAATCAATAAAATAAAGTAACTAAAAAATATTAGAAATATGAATATCAAGAGCGTCGACCTCAACTTGCTGCGCGTCTTCGATGCGGTCTACCGCACGCGCAACGTCAGCCGTGCCGCCGACTTGCTGGACCTGACGCAGCCGGCGGTGAGCCAGGGCCTGACGCGCCTGCGCCTGCTGGTGAAGGACCCGCTCTTCATGCGCGCCCCCGGCGGCGTGCAGCCCAGCCCCAAGGCCGACCGGCTGGCGCCGGCGGTGCGCACCGCGCTGGCGGGGCTGGAGCAGGCCCTGGGCGAGACGGTGGGCTTTGACCCGCTGCAGTCGCACAAGACCTTCCGTATCCACATGAGCGACATCGGCGAGGGCCGTTTCCTGCCGGAGCTGATGGCGCATCTGCGTGAGCGCGCCCCGGGCGTGCGTATCGAGACGCTGGCGCTGCCGCCGGCGGCCATCCCTGATGCGCTGGACAGCGGGCAGATCGACTTTGCGTTCGGCTTCCTGCCCACGGTGAAGGACACGCAGCGCGTGCAACTGCTCACCGACCGCTACATCGTGCTGCTGCGCGAAGGGCACCCGTTTGCGGCGGAGGTCAAACGTCGGCGCCGCAGCGGCGCGGACCTGCTGGCCGACCTGCCGCAGCTGGAGTTCGTGGCCGGGCGCACCCATTCGGACACGCTGCGCATCCTGCACCTGCTCAAGCTGGAAGACCGCATCCGCCTGACGACCGAGCACTTCATGGTGTTGCCGGCCATCGTGCGCGCCACCGACCTGGCGGTGGTGATGCCGCGCAACATTGCGCGCAGCTTTGCCGAGGCGGGTGGCTACACCCTGATCGAGCCGCCGTTTCCGCTGCGCGACTTCACCGTCTCGCTGCACTGGAGCAAACGCTTCGAGAGCGACCCCGGCAACCGCTGGTTGCACCAGGAGCTGGTGCAGCTGTTCACGGCCGACTGACAGGGCCCCGCCGGGCCTGCCTACAATCTGGCAAACGCAGGAAACACACCATGAGCATCAAGAGCGACAAATGGATCCGCCGCATGGCCGAGCAGCACGGCATGATCGAGCCCTTCGAGCCGGGCCAGATCCGGCAGGACGCCGCCGGCCACAAGATCGTGAGCTACGGCACCAGCAGCTACGGTTACGACATCCGCTGCGCCCCCGAGTTCAAGGTCTTCACCAACATCCACAGCACGGTGGTCGACCCGAAGAACTTCGACGAGAAGAGCTTCGTGGACATCGAGAGTGACGTCTGCATCATCCCGCCCAACAGCTTCGCGCTGGCGCGCACGGTGGAGTACTTCCGCATCCCGCGCAACGTGCTGACCATCTGCCTGGGGAAAAGCACCTACGCGCGCTGCGGCATCATCGTCAACGTCACGCCCTTCGAGCCCGAGTGGGAAGGTTATGTGACGCTGGAGTTCTCCAACACCACGCCGCTGCCGGCCAAGATCTACGCCGGCGAGGGCTGCGCCCAGGTGTTGTTCTTCGAGAGCGACGAGGTCTGCGAGACCAGCTACAAGGACCGCGGCGGCAAGTACCAGGGCCAGCGCGGCGTCACGCTGCCGAAGACCTGACTCGCCCCAGCGGGCTCAGCCCGGCAGGGCCAGGCGCGCTGCCGCCAGATCCCAGCCGGCCCAGCCACAGCTCTTGAACAGGACCGGTCCGGCCTTCGCGCCCGACCGGTTTTTCTTTGATCGCACCACATCCTGCAGGCTGACGAAGCCTGCCACGTCCAGCCCGGCCTGCAGCAGATCGCCAGCCTCGTGGTCGGCGTCGCGGGTGTCCACCACCACGGTGCCGGTGTCGGCGCAGTGCTGACAGAGGTCGGGCGCCAGCTCCACCATCTGCGGCGTGAAGGCGCCCACCGCAGCGATGAAGGCGTCCGGGCGCGGTCGCGCGCGCAACACCACCTCGCGCGCTGGCGTGCAGGTGACGATGAGCGGGCAGTCGGCCAGGGCCGCGTCGGGGTCGGTCACCACATCGGCGTGCAGGCCGAGCGCGCGGGCGTGGTTGGCCAGCGCCTGTGCGCTGGCGGCGCTGCGCGACGCGATGCGCACCGCCTGCACGCCGAGACCGGCGGCAAAGGCCTCCAGGTGGGCTCGGCCCTGCACACCGGCGCCGACGATGAGCAGCGGGCCGGCGGTGTTGGGCGCCAGCGTCTGTGCGGCCAGCAGCGAGACGGCCGCGGTGCGCCGTGCGGTGACGGTAGGGCCGTCAAGGATGAGGCGACGCGCGCCGGTAGCGATGTCGAACACCACCACGTCGCCCTGGATGGCGGGCCGTGTTGTGCCGGTGTTGGCGGGCGTGTAGCTGATGAGTTTGGTGATGGCCAGGCGTCTGTCGAGTGCCGGCATGACGAACAGGCTGCCACCGCCCGGCAGGGCTTGCACCAGGCGCGGCGGCACTTGCACGGCGGGGTCGTGCAACAGGGCCTCGATCTCCTGTGCCAGGGCCGTGTAGGGCAGGCGCTGGGCAGTCTGCTGGGCGTCGAGCAAGGTGTGGGCGGTCATGTCGACACTGTAGCGGCGGCCGCTGCAGGGCCAGCTTACCGTTGGGACCTCGACGTGAGCCTAACCCGGCACGTGGGCCAGCGCCTGCTTGAGCGCCTCGTAGCAGCGCGGGTCGAGCGCGGTGCCGACCGTCTTGCCCATCATCTCCAGCGCCTGCGGGATCGGGATAGCGCCGCGGTACGGGCGTTCGGCGGTGATGGCGTCGAAGATGTCGGCGGTGGTGATGATGCGGGTTTCCATCGTGATGTCGGCCGCGTGCAGCCCGCGCGGGTAGCCCCGGCCGTCGAGCCGTTCGTGGTGCGCGCCGGCCACCACGGCCAGTTCGCTGAAGGCGTTGATGCGCGAGAGGATGGCTTCGGTCAGTTCGGCGTGGCGGCGCACCGCGGCCCATTCCTCGTCGTTGAGTGAGCCGGCCTTGTCGAGCACGCTGTTGCTCACGCCCAGCTTACCCACGTCGTGCAGCAGCGCGCCGCGCTTGAGCCAGCGCCGGCGCTCCGCGCTGAACCCCATGGCCTCGCCGATCAGGTCGGTGTAGAGCGCCACCCGGGCGCTGTGGCCGCTGGTGTAGGGGCTCTTGGAGTCCACCACCTGGCCGAAGGCGGTGGCAATGTCATCCAGGTAGTCCTCGTCCAGCGGAACCTCGTAGCGGCCGGGCTCCAGCGCCAGCACCGCGCGGTCGACGTCCGGCGCGGCCAACGTGGCCCAGAAGTCGTCGGCACGTGCCACCTGTTGGAAGGCGCTTACCAGCGCCGGGTCGAACCAGTGGCCAGAGCGGGTGCTGACTTCATCGAGTGCGGCCTGGCGCCCGCTGGCGGTGTGGAAGACGTCGATCACCTGCGCCAGCAGGGCGATGCGGGCATAGACCGGAATGGCCTCGCCGGCCAGCCCGGCGGGTCGGCCGCTGCCGCTCCAGTGCTCGTCCAGGCTGTAGATGCCCTGGGCCACGGCGTCGGAAAAGCGCAGCAGGCGGGCGATGTCGGCGCCGCGCGAGCAACGGGTCTGGATCAGTTCGTCGGCAATGTCGCTGCCGTCGCGGAAGATGTGCAGCACACTGCGGAAGCGCTCGGCCAGACCAGCCTTCAGGCCGGTGTGCTGCAGCACGAAGCGCACCACCTGCGGCAGGCTGTCGCCCACCTGCTTGAAGTCGCGTTTGAACTGCAAGTCGTCGGTCAGGTAGAGCTCGCAGATGCGTGCGGCGTTGCTGCTGCAGCCCAGGTCCTTCAGCAGCAAGGTGTAATAGAGCTCCCAGAGCTGCTCCTCGGTCAGCCCGATCTCGCGCCCGATGTGCATGCCGATCCAGCAGCAGCGGATGCAGTGGCCCTCGGGTTGGCCTTCGGTGATGTCCAGCGCATGGCTGAGGGCGGCCATCAGTTCGGACAGCTTGAGGCCGGCGGCCACAGGGCTGAAGGTCGCAGGGTCGGCGAGGTGCATGCGGCCCATTCTAGGAGGGGCTTGACGGGCTGTCTTGCGCCCGGACTAGACCCTGGGCCACGTGCGCCCATGGGCGGGGGAGATCGGGGATAATACGGTTTGCCCAAACTTTGGGCACGAGGGCCGATGCAGAAACAGCAGGCCTGCGCAGGCCGTCGCGTCGACGGCAATCTTTCCCGAGACCTGATGACTACTGCTTCCCCCGAACCCGTGCTCCAGCGCTATGCCGACCTGAGCCTGGCCGAGCCGCTCAAGCGCGCCGTCGCCGAGATGGGCTACGAGACCATGACGCCGATCCAGGCGCAGGCCATTCCCGTGGTGCTCACCGGCCAGGACGTGATGGGTGCTGCCCAGACCGGCACCGGCAAGACGGCCGCTTTCTCGCTGCCGCTGCTGCAGCGCCTGCTCAAGCACGAAAACAGCTCGACCTCCCCGGCACGTCACCCGGTGCGCGCCCTGGTGCTGCTGCCGACGCGTGAGCTGGCCGATCAGGTGGCGCAGCAGGTCAAGCTGTATGCCAAGTACACCAACCTGCGCAGCGCCGTGGTGTTTGGCGGCATGGACATGAAGCCGCAGACCGCCGAGCTCAAGAAGGGCGTCGAGGTGCTGGTGGCCACGCCGGGCCGTCTGCTCGACCACATCGAAGCCAAGAACGCCGTGCTCAACCAGGTGGAGTACGTGGTGCTGGACGAAGCCGACCGCATGCTCGACATCGGTTTCCTGCCCGACCTGCAGCGCATCCTGAGCTACCTGCCCAAGCAGCGCACCACGCTGCTGTTCAGCGCGACCTTCTCGCCCGAGATCAAGCGTCTGGCCTCCAGCTACCTGCAGAACCCGGTGACGATCGAGGTGGCGCGCTCCAACGCCACCGCTGCCACCGTGGAGCAGCACTTCTACAGCGTGGGCGAGGACGACAAGCGCCACGCGCTGCACCAGATCCTGCGCATCAAGAACATCAAGCAGGCCTTCGTCTTCGTCAACAGCAAGCTGGGCTGTGCCCGGCTGGCGCGCGCGCTGGAGCGCGACGGCCTCAAGGCCACGGCACTGCACGGTGACAAGAGCCAGGACGAACGCCTGAAGGCGCTGGACGCGTTCAAGAAGGGCGAGGTCGACCTGCTGGTCTGTACCGACGTCGCCGCGCGCGGCCTCGACATCAAGGACGTGCCGGCGGTGTTCAACATCGACATCCCGTTCAACGCCGAGGATTACGTGCACCGCATCGGCCGCACCGGCCGGGCCGGCGCCAGCGGCATCGCGGTAAGCTTCGTCGCGCCCAAGGACACGCGGCTGGTGGCCGACATCGAGAAGCTGATCAAGACCAAGATCGAGATCGAGCCGGTGGAGTACGACGAAGATCGACCCGATATCCGCCGCCAGGGCCGCTTCAACGACGGCCACCGCCTGTACGAACGGGATGAGGCGCCGCGCCGCGAGCGTCGTTCCGCCCCGCGCGAGCCGTCGCGCCCGGCACCATCGGCACCGCAGGATCCGTTCTTCAACAAGCCTTACGAGGCACCCGCGGTCGATGCCCCGCCGGCCTGGGAAGCGACGGCCAAGCCGGCCGGCCGCATCTCGGCCAACATCAAGCCCAAGCGCAAGGTGGCGGCCCTGTTCAAGTCCAGCGACCCGAGCGCGAGCTGAAGCGTCAGTCGCCGCGCACGCCCGGCGTCTGCGCGGCCTCGCACTTCACCTGGATCAGCTCGCGCGCGCGGCCCGGTCCCAGCCGCACGGCGCTCAAACAGCCGCCCCAGACGCAGCCGGTGTCCAGTGCCAGCACATCGGGCCGGTCCAGCCAGCCCAGCGTTGACCAGTGGCCGAAGGCGACCGTCACGTCCGCGGTCTGCCGCCCCGGCACGTCGAACCAGGGCATGTAACCGGCAGGTGCGCCGGCTGCCCCTTCCTTGGTCGCAAATTCCATCTCGCCCGCCGGTGTACAGAAGCGCAGCCGGGTCAGCGCATTGACGATCACGCGCAACCGTGCGCTGCCCGTGAGGGCATCGTCCCACCCTGTCGGCTCGTTGCCGTACATCTCGTGCAGGAACTGCGGCAGCGCCGGGCTTTGCAGTACCGCCTCCACCTCGTTCGCGAGCGCTATTGTTTTGGTAGCTGACCACGCAGGCAAGACGCCGGCGTGCACCATCAAAACCTCTTCATCATGGACGCGCTCCAGCAGCGCCAGCCGCTGCCGGCACAGCCAGTCCAGCAGCGCGGCCCGGTCGGGCGCCTGCAGGAGATCGTCCAGCGTGTCGCTGCGGTGGGGCTTGCGCGCACCATGCACCAGGGCCAACAGGTGCAGGTCGTGGTTGCCCAGCAGGCAACGGGCCGATGTGCCATAGCCCATGAGGCGGCGCAACACGGCGGCTGAGGCTGGCCCGCGGTTGACCAGGTCGCCCAGCAGCCAGAGCGTGTCGCGGCTCGGTGAATAGCCGATCGTGTCGAGCAGACGTTGCAGGGCGCCGTCGCAGCCCTGCACGTCACCAATCAGGTAAAGTGCCATGGTGTTCATTTTCCCTCGGGATTCATGGAAGTCTTCCTGATCGCGCTGTTGACGCTGCTCAATGGCGTGTTCGCCATGTCGGAACTGGCGCTCGCCGCCAGCCGCAAGGCGCGCCTCACGGCCATGGCCGAGGCCGGTGACGGCGGTGCGCAGACCGCGCTGCAATTGCTCGACAACCCCAACCTGTTTCTTTCCACGGTGCAGGTGGGCATCACCTCGATCGGCGTGCTCAACGGCATCGTTGGCGAGGCCGCGTTCAGCAGCGACCTGGCACAGTGGTTGCAGTCGCTCGGCGTGGCCGAGCGCGTCGCTTCGATCAGCGCCACCGCGCTGGTGGTGACCATCATCACCTTCATCACCATCATCTTCGGCGAGCTGGTGCCCAAGCGCATCGGCCAGCTGTATCCCGAGACGGTGGCGCGCTGGATGGCGCGCCCGATGCATTGGCTGGCGGTGGCGGCCAAGCCCTTCGTCAAGCTGCTGGCCGCGGCCACGCAAGGGGTGCTCAAGCTGCTGCGCATCCCGACCGACGTGAGCCGCAGCATGACGGAAGAAGAGATCCGCCACAGCCTGGAAGAGGGCGTGGACGCCGGGGTGATCGAGGAGCAGGAACACCAGATGGTGCAGAACGTGTTCCGTCTCGACGACCGGCCGCTGACCTCGCTCATGGTGCCGCGTGGCGATGTGGCTTGGCTGGAGGCCAGTGACACGGTGGCGCAATGCCTGCAGCTGGTGGGGCAGGCGGGCGAACGTGGTGCCCATTCCTGGTACCCGGTATGCCGCGGCTCGCTCGACGACGTGGTGGGCCTGATCAGCGTGGGCAAGCTGCTCGAGCTCGGCGTGGACGAGCCGGCACTGGTGGAGACCCATGTGCAGCCCGCGGTGTTCGTGCCGGAGACGCTGTCCGGCATGGAGCTGCTGGAGCAGTTCCGTGCCCGTTCCGGCCGCATGGTGTTCGTGGTGGACGAGTACGGTGTGGTGCAGGGTCTGGTGACACCCGGTGACTTGCTGGAGGCGATCACCGGCGAGCTGCAGCCGGTGGCGCAGATCGATGCCTGGGCCACGCCGCGCGACGATGGCTCCTGGCTGCTCGATGGCCTGATGCCGGTGGATGAACTCAAGAGCCGGCTGGCGATCCGTGAACTGCCCGATGAGGGGCGCGGGCGCTACAACACGGTGGCCGGCCTGTTGCTGGCCGTCAGCGGCCATCTGCCGCGGGTGGGGGAGCGCATCGAGTGCGCCGGCTGGTGCTTCGAGGTGGTGGATCTGGATGGCCGGCGCATCGACAAGGTGCTGGCCTCCGTCCTGCCTGAAGCGGCGGCTGACCTCACTGCGGACTGATCACTCCCACTTGACCACCCGGTTACGCCCCGTGCGCTTGGCCGTGTAGAGCGCCTCATCGGCCTGCTTGATCAGTGCCTCGGCGCTGCTCGTGCCCTGCAGTTGCGTGAGGCCGCAGGAGAGCGTGGCGTTGAACCAGGTCTCGTTGAACGGGTGCTTGATCAGGCTGAAGTCGCGCCGGATGCGGTCCAGCACCTCCTGCGCCAGCTCGGCATCGGCCGCCGGCAGCACGAGCAGGAACTCCTCGCCGCCGTAGCGGCCGATCAGGTCGGTCTTGCGCAGGCGCTGGCGCAGGAACCAGGCCAGGCTGCGGATCACCTGGTCGCCGGTCTGGTGGCCGTAGCTGTCGTTGATCTTCTTGAAGTGGTCGATGTCGATCATCGCCACCGCCAGCGGTTGCTGCTCGGCGGTTGCGACGTGGATCGCCGTGGCGAGCTTGCCCTTGGAGGTGTTGTGGTTGTACAGCCCGGTCAGGCTGTCGTTCAGCATGGCGCGCCTGAGCGCCCGGTAACGCTCGATCTTGCTCTGCACGATGGCGTTGAGCACCACCGGGTTGAAGGGCTTGGTGAGGAAGTGGTCGCCGCCCAGGCGCAAGGCCTCGATCTGCATCGGCACATGGGTGTCGCCCGACAGGTAGACGATGGGCAGGGACAGGTATTCCGGGTGCTGCCGGATCACGCGCGTGGCCTCGACACCGGTGCAGCCGGGCATGAACATGTCCATCAGGATCAGGTCGGGCTGGAAGCGCGCCAGGCAGTCCAGGACCTCGTGCGGCTTGGAGATGGCATGCGTTTCGACGCCGCACATGGCCAGGGTGCGCTGGATCGAGCGGCTGGCGGTGGGGGAGTCTTCCACCACCAGCGCGCGGTAGGGCGGCTCTTCCTGGTTGCCGCACAGCTCGATGATCTTGGCCAGCACGGTTGAAGTGGGCGTGGTCTGGGCGAAGCAGTAGTCACTGCCGGCTGTCAGCGCGGAGCGCAGGCTGTCGAAATCGGTCGGCAGCCGGTGCGTCAGCAGCGTGCTGGCCGAGAAGCGCGCGCGCAGGGCACGCAACCGTTCGCTGGCCTGCTGCAGCGTCAGCCCTTCGGCGTCGAGCACAACCAGGGCTGGTTCGTCCGCGACGTCGGGCAGCTGCTGGGCGCCATGGCACTCGGCATCAATGCCGAAGTAGCCCAGTTGCAGCATCAGCTCCTGCCATGAATCTGGGCGGGCACCGACCAGCCAGACACGCGGGCGTGGTGCCGCGTCGAAGGTCGGCGCGTTGTCAAAGTGGGCGCGTCGCTCCACCAGGGGGCGGCTGTTGCTGTCGATGAAATCGTTCACGCGGCCGGTCAGTTCCTGCACGCGCAGGTGCAGTTCCGACAAGGTGGCGGGGGGTGGCGCGGGGGCACTACCGTCATCGAACAGTGCCAGCACCTGCTGCTCCAGGCTGCGCGAGATCTGATGCAGGCCGGACAGGCCCTTGGCGTGCAGGAACTCGGTGAAGCTTGACACGCTGACGGCAAACTCAAGCAAGGCGTCGGTGCCGGGCGCACCCTGCAGCGTTTGCCATTTGGCGCTCAGCTCCTGGCTGCGCTTGCGTAATTCTTCCGGGGGGCAGGTCATGGCGGCAGATCAACAAGGCGGGTGCGCCGTCATTGCGCGCAGGCAGGGCAAAGGCATGCCGCGAAGTATAGGGAGCCCCCGTGTATCAATTCGTATCAGAGGCATCTCGTCGTCACGAGCCGATGGCCCGCGCCGGTCGATGAGCTGCCCGCTCAGAGCTTGCCGCTCAGGCGATAGGCCAGCAGGCCGAGGTACTCGTGCAAGGCCAACGGCCAGCGGCCGCCACCGCCCAGCGAATAGTTCGTCCAGGGCGTGGTCTCGCCGGTGCGGAAGTCGACCGGGTAGGCCGTCACGTTCCAGCCGGCCTTCTCGAACGTGGCCATGGCGCGCGGCATGTGCCAAGCCGATGTGACCAACAGCCAGGGGCGGGTCTTGTCAACGCCGGGCAAGGCGGCGCTCAGTACAGCGTTCTCATGCGTGTTGCGCGAGGCCGATTCCAGCTGGATGCGTGCCATCGGTGCGCCCTGTCCGGCATAGAAGATCCGCGCACGTTCCGCTTCCGACCAGCCTTGGCCGAGCAGTTCACCCTGGCCACCGGTGAACAGCAGTTGCAGGTGTGGATGGCGCTGCAGCAGCGGCAGCGCGGCCGTCATGCGCTCGGCCGCGTCGTTGAGGGCCGGCTGGCCCCGATGCGCTTCCCAGATCGCGGAGGGTTCCAGCGCGCCGCCCAGCACGACCACACCGGCATAGCGTTGTGCATCAGGTACTTCGTTGATGACCGGGTAGCGGGCTTCGAGCCGGCGGATCAGGGCGTCGGGCAGCGGCTCCCAACCCTGCAGCAGCAGGACCGCCACGCCCAGCCAGAGCAGGCCCAGCCCGGTGCGGCGCCGCCAGCGCTGCAGCAGCAGGCCGAGCAGCAGCAGGAGCGTCACCCAGGCCAGGGGCTGCGTGACGAAGGTCAACAGTTTGGAGACGATGAAGAACATGGCGAGGGATTGTCGCCTGTTGCGAGCCGTTGCCATCCCAATGCAGGCGACGTGCCGCGAACCGTCACGTCGCTGCCATTTGTGCGGCGCAATATGAATTTCCTATTGATAGGATAGATAAAACATAAAAATAAAATCAATAGCTGAGAGCTATAATCTCGCATCGGCTCTCAACCGGTAAGCGAATAAACGATTGTTATCAACCCTACGGAGTTAATTCATGTCTCTGATCAACACCCAAGTCCAGCCCTTCAAGGCCAATGCTTTCCACAATGGCAAGTTCATCGAAGTGACCGACGCCAGCCTGAAGGGCAAGTGGTCCGTGCTGATCTTCATGCCG
>JAYRLJ010000083.1:0-10566 GCA_041905305.1 Hylemonella sp.
GCTGCTGCAGTTCCACTTCCACCACCCGTCGGAAGAGCGCATCAACAACAAGGCGTATTCCATGGTGGCGCATCTGGTGCACCGCAACGCCGAAGGCCAACTGGCCGTGGTGGCAGTGCTGCTCGACCCGGGCGCAGCCAATGGCCTGATCAACAAGGTCTGGACCTACATGCCGCTCGATGCCGGCGACAAGGTACGCATGCCGCCCGGCCTGCTGGACCTGACCGAGCTGCTGCCCAAGGACCAGCGCTATTACCAGTTCCTGGGCTCGCTCACCACGCCACCCTGCACCGAGGGCGTGCTGTGGCTGGTGCTCAAGCAGCCGACACCGGTGAGCCCGGAACAGATCAAGCTCTTCAGCCAGCTCTACCCGATGAATGCGCGCCCGGTCCAGCCGGTGAACGGCCGCCCGATCCGCGACGCGCAGTAAGGTATAGAGCCCCCACGCTCCCCCACCGCCTGTGGGTCGCTGCCCCACCGAGGGGGCCGCGTTTCGCCTTGGGAACGGCCCGGCGGCGAAACCTCGCTCTGGCTTACTTTGCCAGCGCCTTGAGCGCGAGCTTGATGCCCTCGCTGACACCGACGTCGGCCGGCAAGGCCTTGAGTGCGGCGGCAGCCTCCTTGTCGCTGTAGCCCAGGGCCAGCAGGGCCTGCAGGATGTCGGCCTGCGCATCGCTGGCGGGCTGCATGCCGGCCACGCCCATGTCGGCGCCCAGCTTGCCCTTGAGTTCCAGCAGCAGACGCTCGGCCGTCTTCTTGCCGATGCCCGGCACCTTGACCAGCCGCCCGGCCTCCTGCAGGCTCACCGCCTGCGCCAGCTCGGCCACACTCATGCCCGACAGCACCGCCAGCGCGGTGCGCGGACCGACGCCGGAAATCTTGATGAGCTGACGGAAGGCATCGCGCTCGGCGTGCGTGCCAAATCCATACAGCAGCTGCGCGTCTTCGCGCACCACGAAGTGCGTCAGCAGGCTGACCTTCTCGCCCAGGTTGGGCAGGTTGTAGAAGGTGCTCATGGAGACCTGCACCTCGTAGCCCACGCCATGACAGTCCACCAGCACTTCAGGGGGATTTTTTTCGAGAAGGATGCCGGTGAGCCTGCCGATCATGGGACGCCTATCATTGAGGATTCTTTCAAGGAATTATCCGCGTGATTCTGCGTCACCTCTTCTCCCCGCCCAACAACACCCGCCTGGCCCATCTGTGCGGCCCGACCGACGAGCACCTGCGCACCATCGAGGCCGCGCTGCAGGTGAAGATCGCCCACCGCCACGAGCAGTTCAAGGTCGACGGCCCGAAGAAGCAGGCCCAGCGCGCCATGGAGGTGCTGCAGGCGCTGTACGAGATGGCGGCGCGCCCGATCGACGCCGCGCATGTACAGTTGCTGCTGGCCGGCGACAGCAGCATGCCACTGACCGAGGAAGGCGAGGTGCTGCAAACGCGCCGGCACGAGCTGCGCGCCCGCACGCCCAACCAGGCGCTGTACTTGGAGAGCATCGCCAGCCACGACATCACCTTCGGCATCGGCCCGGCCGGCACCGGCAAGACCTACCTGGCCGTGGCCGCCGCCGTGGACGCGCTGGAGCGCAGCGTGGTGCAGCGCATCGTGTTGACCCGCCCCGCCGTCGAAGCCGGCGAGCGCCTCGGGTTTCTGCCTGGCGACCTGACGCAGAAGGTAGACCCGTATCTGCGGCCGCTCTACGATGCGCTCTACGACCTCATGGGCTTCGAGAAGGTGCAGAAGGCCTTCGAGCGCAACGCGCTGGAGATCGCGCCGCTGGCCTTCATGCGCGGACGCACGCTGAACAATGCCTTCGTCATCCTGGACGAGGCCCAGAACACCACGCCGGAGCAGATGAAGATGTTCCTCACCCGCATCGGTTTCGGTGCGCGTGCCGTGGTGACCGGGGACGTGAGCCAGATCGACCTGCCCAAGACCCAGCTCAGCGGCCTGATCGACGCCGAGCGCGTGCTCAAGCGCGTCAAAGGCATCGCCATCTGCCGCTTCACCAGCGCCGACGTGGTGCGCCACCCGCTGGTGGCACGCATCGTGGACGCCTACGACAAGCGCCAGACCGATGCACGCCGACGCGATACGCTATCAAATGAATAGCTGATAGCGCATACCCCATAAGGCAAAGAGGCCAAAATGGCACAAAATCAACTCTCCCTTTCATTGCAGTTCGGCAGCGACAAAGGCATGGCCCGCCACCGCGCCGTGCTCACGCGTGCCAAGGTGGCGCGCTGGATCCGCCACGCCCTGCTGCGCGACGCCGAACTCACGGTGCGCATCGTCGATGCCGACGAAGGCCAAGCCCTGAACCGCGACTACCGCCACAAGGACTACGCCACCAATGTGTTGACCTTCGACTACGCGCGTGAGCCGGTCGTCCTGGCCGACCTGGTGCTGTGCGCGCCTGTGGTGGAATGCGAAGCGAAGGAACAAGGCAAGACGCTGGAAGAACACTACGCCCACCTGCTGGTGCACGGCACCCTGCATGCGCAGGGCTACGAGCACGAGACGAACGAGAAGGATGCGCTGGAGATGGAGGCGCTGGAAGTGCTCTTGATCGAGAGCATGGGGTACCGCAACCCCTACAACTGAGCGACTCAGTCGCCGCGTCTTGCGCCCTCGCGTCGCCCCTCCGCCGAGCGGGCAACCTGCCGGACGGCCGATTCCCGCGCAGGCATCAGATCCACCGGCCCGTACCAGGCCAGGGCCTGCGAGCGGGTGTTGTCGCTGTCGGTCATGATGGCAACGCCCACCAGCCGGCCCGGTTCTTCGCCGAAAGCGGCACGAAAGTCGGCCCGGATGTCCCGTTCATAGCTCAGCCACTGGTTCAGGCGCGCCGGGCCCGATTCGACCACCAGCTTGCGAATGCGATCGGTACGCGGGTTGTGGATCACGGTGCCGGCTGCGCGCGTCGGGCACCACACGTACATCAGCGTGGCATTGGGCATGGGCTCGCCGGTCAGGAGTTGCGCCAACTCTGAAAGCCCATGGTCGACGGCGGACCAGCGGGAGCGGTCGCCGTCGAAACTCAGGATCACGCGCACCACGGAGTCTTCCGCATCGCGCCGCGCCATGTCGGCAGCGTCGATGAGCTGCGGCACCTTCCAGGAAAAGCGCAACGACCCGAGTTCCTCGGGCGACAGGTCCAGGCGCCGACGCAGGAAACTGGCCGACGACTGCGAATGCCCCTCCAGGACTTCACGCCCGTCCTGACGCGTGAGCCGGTAGTGGGTAGCCGCCTTGCCCGGCAGGCGCATGTGGCGCCAGCCGGCGAGGGTCTGGTCCGCCTCGGGTGGCTGCGCCTCAGCCGCGTCCAAGTCTTCACGACCCGACATCGTTCCGCAACCGCCCAGCATGATCACGACAGCCAATGCTGCCCACTTGTTCCAGGAACCCGACATCCTTTTTGCTCCAGGCCCGCCCTCGCGGCGGGTGCGACCGAAGTATCGGCCACCTGTCGTGTCAGAGCAAGAAACCCTCGGCATTTGGGGACTTGGGCAGATCGCCTTGGCAACCCACCGCCCAGGGCACGGCGGTACTAACGCACGGTCAACGGGATGGTCACCGGCCCGTCATTGACCAGATACACCTGCATGTCGGCCGCAAACTGCCCGGTCTGTACCACCGGGTGTGAGGCCCGGGCCTGCTCCACAAAGTAGTCATACAGCCGCCGCCCCTCGTCGGGTGGCGCAGCGTTGGTGAAGCTGGGGCGGTTGCCGCCCGAAGTGTCGGCGGCCAAGGTGAACTGGCTGACGATGAGCAGGCCGCCGTTCAGATCGACCACGCTCTTGTTCATCTTGCCGGCGTCGTCCGAAAAGATGCGCAGCTTGAGGAGTTTGGCCAGCAGCTTGTCGGCAGTGGCCTCAGTGTCACCACGTTCGGCGCACACCAGAATGAGCAAACCCGCGTCGATGGTGCCGACGGTGTGACCGTCGACTTCGACGCGGGCTTGTTTGACGCGTTGTAGTAGAGCCAGCATGCGGTGTTTATACCGCGGCTGGCCTCACGTGCGCTTTACTTCGGACGGGCAACCGACTCCAGCGGGCGCTTGGCCATGGTCCATTCATGCATGGAGCCATCGTACAGCTTGACCTGCTTGTTGCCGAGCACTTCGTGCAGCACGAACCAAGTGCCGGACGCCTGGTGACCGGTGTTGCAATAGGCGATGGTCTGACCCTGGGGATCGACACCGCTCATCTTGAAGATGTCGCGGTAGGTGTCGGCGCCCATCAGGCGAGCAGCCTCGCCGCCTTGCGTGGACATCAGGGTGGTGGGCACATTCTTGGCGCCTTGCAGGTGGCCAAAGGCGCTCACGGAGCTCGGCTTGGTCAGGCCAAGGAAAGTCGCCGGGTCGCGTGCGTCAACCAATTGGGTCTTGGCGGCGATGGCTTTCTCAACGTCGTCGGCGGTGGCGGTCAGTTCGGCACTGCGGTCGGCGGTTGCGGCCCAGTTGCCCTCAGCCGGCTTGACGGCGGCGGTCACGACCTCGCGGCCTTCGGCAATCCAGCCAGCAGTGCCGCCGCTGAGCACGGCCACGTTGTCTTCACCATAGACCTTGAACTGCCAGTACAGACGGGCGGCCTCGTTGAAATCAATCGGCTCCATGCCAGCCGACACGATGACAATCGGGCGGCCTGCCTGAACACCCCAGCTGCGCGCGAGCTTCTCGAAGTCGGCGCGCTCGGGAATCATGCCGCTGAGCTTGAGGCCGTTGATGACGCGGGAGGTGCGAACGTTCTTGTTCTCCACCGGAACAGCGCCGTCGATGTGGCCGCCGAGTTCGACCAGCAGCTTCTTACCGGTCTTCTTGTCGGTCTCAAACTCGGGCGCGACAGTAAAGGACTTCTGGTTGCTGCGAACATCCAGCACGGTGACTTCGGCGCGGTTCTTGGCCAGCCACTCACCATCCACGATGGGGCCAGGCACATTCAGCGCCAGCGCCCACTGGGCCAAGCCCAACAGGGCGGCGCCTGCAACTACTCGGAATTGGATTTTCATGATGTCTCCTTGTGACGGATGAAAAAGAAAGTGGTGAGGGAGCTAGGCCGCCTGCAGGGCATCCTGTGGCCAGTGCACGGGGGCAGTACTCCAAACTGCCACCCGGCGATCGGCCAAGGCCTGCGCACGGGTGACACGATGGCGAGCACAGTGGCGCGCCAGTGCCTCGTCGCGCTGCTGCAGCATCTGACGCAGCGGCGCGGCATAGAAGCGCACCATGTCGGCCAGCCAGAGCGCAGCACCGGCCAGCGGCCCGCGCAGGCGCAACTCGATGGCAGGCAGGTGAGGCATCAGCGAACCGGCCGCCTGCCAACGTTCGCCCGTGACCCACTGGTTGGTGGCGAACCAGGTCAGCGGCAGGCCACGCGCATCGAGCGACAGGCCGACCAGATGGGTCAGACGTCCCTGCGGGCAGCGGCGGAACAGGTGGATGTGGCCATGCTCCTGCGGGTGGCGGGCGGTGTGGGCTTCCGCCCGGTCATGGGCATGGTAGTAGAACTGCCAGCGGCCCGTCTCATCGACGGCATCCTGGCGCGGGTAGTGCTCCCAGATCTCGAATCGCCTGCTACGGCCGATGAAGGGATACAGCATGGAGCGTCCCTGCTGCGCCAGTCGCAGCTGTCGCGTCAGCGCGCCGCGTGCAGCGCGCCGAGCGACATCGGACGAGGCAAGCGCGCCCATGGCCGGACCAGATCAGCGGCTCTTGCCAGCGCAGGGGTTCTCGCTGCCGGCTCGGCGACGGCTCTTGCCAGCACAGGGGTTGCCGGCACACGGGTTGTCAGCACGGCTGCGACGGGAAGAACCGGCGCAAGGATTACCGGCACAGGGGTTGTCGGCACGGCTGCGACGCTTGGCACCGGCACAGGGGTTGCCGGAGCAAGGGTTGGCGGCACGCGCCGGTGCCTGGGCCGGTTGGGCAACAGATGCCACCGGCACGCTCAGCAAGGTCATGGCCAGGGCCGACACCAGCGGTGCCAGGTTGCTGCGGGTACGTTTCATGGTTTGCTCTCCTGCAAGAAAAGGGTTCAGGACTGGCCGGCTGCGCGCGCGCGACGCTCGAACCAGCCGCCCAGGAAGAAGACGCCGATGGCCGCAGCCACCAGCACCGCCAACACCAGCCACTCCGGTACGCCCAGCGCCTCGGGCAGGCGATCACCCTTGGTGAATTCACCGGCCGTGGTCAAGGCATCGAGTTGCGGGAACAGCGCGGCAAACAGGTAGGTGCCGATCAGCAGGCCGGCAAAGAACACGATGGCGTCGATGCGTCCGGTCATCACACCCACCGCCGAGGTGCCCGGGCAATAGCCGCCGACCGCGAAGCCGGCGCCGATGAGTGCCCCGCCGACGGCAATGGCCCACAGATAGGGAATCGGCACATAGACGGCTTCGGCCTGCATCACGCCCAACTGCTCGAGCACGTAGATGCCGACGGCCGTGAACACGATGGCCGAGAACATGACCTTGAACACCGACCAGTCGGTCAGGCGGAACTGAGCCGTGAGCTTGCAGCCACTGCCGAAACCGGCACGCTCCAGCACGAAACCGAAACCGAAACCGAGCAGCACCGCCATCAGCGGGCCGCCAGCAGAAAACACACCGCTCATTTCACACCTCCACCACTCAGGCGCGCGGCTACCAGGCCGGCGGCAAAGAAGGCTCCCAGGAAGACGAAGCCGGCCACGCTCAGCACCGCCGCACCGGACAGGCCGACGCCGCTGGTGCAGCCGGCGGCAATGCGCGCGCCAACCCCGGCAAGGACGCCGCCAGCCAGCGCCTTGAGCAGACGCCCCATGCGGCCGGCACTGGCCTCGCCTTCAATGCGCCAGGCCATACGGCCGGCTAACCAAGCCGACACCAGGGCACCGAGAAACACGCCCAGCACCTGCCAAGTGATCCAGGACGACAGCACCGAGCCGTCTTCCAGCATCGGCCCCAGGTAGTCGTTGGCCAGCGTCCATTGCGGCGCGGCCATGTCGCCCAGCCAAGCGCTGAGTCGGGTGGTGAAGCCGGTGGCCCCCAGGCCATGGCCCGTGAAGACGAAGGTCAGCAGCAGCACCACGCCGAGCGCCAGCCCAGCCAGCCACGCCGGCCAGTAGGGCCGCTGCGGCAGTTCACAGGAATTGCGTTGTTCCACTTGTTCTCCAACAAACAAAGATCAGGACAGAAATATACCCCGCAGGGCATATACCCGACCAAGTATAGGTGGATGCGAGGGAAATGTCAGCCCCGCGTCGGCGCGGGCTGCAAAACGCGAGTCAGCGCAGGCTGGCGCGGGCCAGCTGCAGGCGGTCGTCGAGGTAGGCGCCGTAGAAGTCGGGGATGTAGCCGCCCACCAGCCGCTCGGCCACCTCGGCGCCGTCACGACCGAAGAAGAGCACCGTGGGCGCGATGCGGATGCGCCACTGACGCACCATCTCGTCATGGGTGGCACCGGCGCCACGGAAATTCTTGACGGCACGGTTGCTGCGCATGTCCACCTGTACCACCGGCAGCCCCTGCTGTTCATGCATCGGCCCCAGGTAGTTCTGCCGTGCCACCTTGCAGAACGGGCAGCCCTCCAGGCTGACCATGACCACCAGGGGCTGCCCTTTCTTCAGGGCCTGCGCCAGCTCGTCCTGCAGCGACACGGACAGGGGCAGACTGGCATGTCCCGCCTGCGCCCGGCTGGCGGCACTGGCGCACAGGGCAGCGGCCCCCAGCAGCCAGTCGCGACGCGACAGGCAGGGGTGCGGCGCGTCGGCCGGCAGTTCGATCACGTGATTCATCAGCGGGCTTCCTGCTCCAGCAGCAGATAGGTGTTGTAGGCATTCATGCGGTTGGCGACACGAAACAGCGGCAGCGCCTCGAACTGCGACCAGTCGGTGTTCTTGTAGGCTTCCTCGAAGGGTTCCAGATTCTGCGCCGCGCGACCCATGCTCTCGCGCAGATAGTGCAGGTAGTCTCGCGTGAGCTGCATGTCCTTGCGCGCCTCGTGCGACAGCGGGCCGTGACCAGGCACGATCACAGTGGCATCAAAGGCCAGCAGTTTATCCAGCGCCGCAATCCAGTGCCGGCTGTCGGCCTGCCCCACGTAGGGAATGCGGCTGCGAAACACCAGGTCACCCGCAAACAGCACCTTCTCGCTCGGGAGGTAGACCACCAGGTCTTCCGGCGTATGCGACGGGCCGACCGGGGTGATCTGGAACTGCACGCCGCCAACGGTCAGGGTCTTGTCGCCGTCTATCCATTCATCGGCTTCCACCAGATGCGTGTCGTCGTTGACCCAGGGTGCCAGTTCCTCGCGCGAGGCCTGCAGGCGCAGGCGTGCGGTTTCGGAGTTCAGGTAGATCCTGGCCGCCTGATGCGCAATGATGCGCGCGCCCATGGCTTTGAAAGCCTGAAGGCCGTAGATGTGGTCGGCATGGTAGTGCGTGACGATGACGTGGGTGATGGGCTTGGGCGTGATCTTGCGGATCTGCGCCACCAGTCGCTCGGCCAGCGCCGGCGAGCCCAGGGCATCGATCACCACCACCCCGGCCGGCGTCACGACGAAGGCGGCGTTGGAGATGAAGTTCTGGTTGGCCGGCGAGCCCAGGGCCGACACGCCCTCGACATACCAGGCCGTCGGCGACACCTGCTGCGGCACCATGGCCGGCGCCTCCTGCGCGCCCGCCAGCACGGCCGCGAGCGCCAGCCCCCAGCCCACCACCATCTGCCTCAGGAACCCTTTTGTCGTCTGTGCCATGCTCGTGTCGTCTCCATACACACCCCACCCCCGACGCTGCTTGACCGTCGCTCGCGACGCCATCAATACTTGAGACAGATCAAGATGCTCAGGGATAAAGAAAACTAGTATTCAATATAAGCAAATACGAAATTATGGGACAGTGCGATGAATCTGGCAACCGTACTTGAGGAGCATGGCGAGCGCACCCTTCTCGCATTAGGCGGGCTGGCCATCGGCCTGCTGTTCGGCTTTTTTGCCCAGCGCTCCAAGTTCTGTCTGCGCGCGGCGGTGATCGAGTTCTGGCATCGCAAGTTCGGCGAGAAGCTGTCGGTCTGGCTGCTGGCGTTCTCCACGGCCGTGGTGGCGGTGCAGGCGCTGATCCTGCTGAACGAGATGGATGTCAGCACGGCTCGCCAACTGTCCTCACGCGGCAGCCTGTCGGGCGCGCTCATCGGTGGCTTGCTGTTCGGCGCCGGCATGATCATGACGCGCGGCTGCGCCAGCCGGCTGCTGGTGCTCTCGGCCAACGGCAATCTGCGCGCGCTGCTCTCGGGCCTGATCTTTGCCGTCACGGCGCAGGCGGCACTCGGCGGTGCACTGGCGCCGCTGCGCGGCACCATCAGCAGCTGGTGGACGGTGGAGGGTGGTCCGACCCGCGACCTGCTCGCCATCACCGGCCTCGGCCACTGGGGCGGCCTCGCCTTCGGCCTGATCTGGTTTGCCGCCGCCCTGTTCTTCTCGATCAGAAGTGGCTGGGGATTCTGGAAATGGGTTGGTGGCATCGGCACGGGTCTGATGGTCGCCGCCGGCTGGTACTACACCTTCCTGATTTCGTCCAACAGCTTCGGCGCGGTGCAGATCCAGGGCCTGACCTTCAGTGGCCCGTCGGCCGAGTGGCTGATGCGGGTACTGTCGTCACCGGCACCGGCCATCGGCTTCGACTTCGGACTGCTGCCCGGCGTGTTTGCCGGCTCCTTCCTCGGCGCACTGATCGGTCGTGAGTTCCAGTTGGAGGGCTTCAAGGACGGCTACAGCATGCGCCGCTACATTGCAGGCGCCATCCTGATGGGCTTCGGCTCCATGCTGGCCGGCGGCTGCGCCGTCGGTGCCGGCATGACCGGCGGCTCGATCTTCGCTCTGACCGCCTGGCTGGCGCTGGTGGGCATGTGGGCCGGCGCCGGCATCACCGACCGGCTGATGGACAGCCCGACCGTGGTGCACCAGCCCGATGAGCGTGTTGTTGGCACGCAGGCCAACATGAAAGCACCCTGAAAGCTATACCCCTTACCCTAATGAGGGTAAACACCGCAGACAATGCCAAGCTCGCTTGGCTACATTCGTTTGCAGCGATTTCTCGTGAACTTGAAGAAGGAGACTCCAATGCGCTTCAGAACCCACCTTGCAGCCCTACTGCTGTCCGCCGTCGCGGCCGGCGCCGCGCACGCGGCCACGCCCCAGGACACCGTCAAGCTGCACCAGCGCGCCCTGGCTGCCATGTGCGCCAACTGCCACGGCACCGAGGGCCGCACCACCGACGGCTCGGCGATTCCCTCGCTGGCCGGCATGCCGCGTGAGTACATGGTGGCGCAGATGAAGGCCTTCCGCGAAGGCACCCGCCCCGCCACCGTGATGCACCAGCTGACCAAGGGCCTGACCGAAGAGCAGGTCCAGTCGGTGGCCACGTATTTCTCGAACCTCAAGCGCTGAACAGGAGACCAGTCAACATGAAACGACGCAGCTTTGTACAGGCATCCCTGGCGCTTGGCACCCTGGGCGGCACACTTTCCATGGTGGGTTGCGCCACCACGGGCACCCTCCCCGCGAAGGCCAAGGTGGTGGTAATCGGCGG
>JAYRLJ010000474.1:0-1971 GCA_041905305.1 Hylemonella sp.
ACGGCATCATGGTCTACCAGGAGCAGGTGATGCAGACCGCCCAGATCCTGGGCGGCTACTCGCTCGGCGGCGCCGACCTGCTGCGGCGTGCCATGGGCAAGAAGAAGGCCGAGGAGATGGCCGAGCATCGCGAGAAATTCCGCGCCGGTGCCTTGGCGACCCACAACATTCCGCAAGAGAAGGCCGACGAGATCTTCGACTTGATGGAGAAGTTTGCCGGCTATGGCTTCAACAAGTCGCACGCCGCTGCCTACTCGCTGCTGGCCTACCACACGGCCTGGCTCAAGGTGCACTACACGGCCGAGTTCTTCTGCGCCAACATGACGGTGGAGATGGACGACACCGACAAGCTCAAGGTGCTGTTCGAGGATGCGCTCAAGATGGGCATCACCTTCGAGCCGCCGGACGTCAACCGCGGCCATTACCGCTTCGAGCCGATCTCCGATACTGTCATCCGCTATGGGTTGGGCGCCGTCAAGGGCACGGGCCAGCAAGCCATCGAGGCCATCGTGAAGGCGCGCGAGGAGGGTGGCCCGTTCACCAGTCTGTACGACTTTTGTGTGCGCGTGGACCGCACGCGCCTGAACAAGCGCACCATCGAAGCGCTGATCAAGGCCGGTGCCTTCGACGCGCTGCACCTCAACCGCGCCTCGCTCATTGCCTCGATCGACCGCGCCTTCGACTTTGCCGCCGCCACCGCGGCCAACGCCAACCAGGGCGGCCTGTTCGACATGATGGGCGATGACGCCCACGGTGCCAGCACGCAGGAGCCGGAGCTGGTGGACGTGCTGCCTTGGGGCGTGAAGGAGCGTCTGACCAACGAGAAGACGGCGGTCGGCTTCTACCTCTCGGGCCACCTGTTCGACGAGGTGGCGCTGGAGGTGCGACGTTTCGCCAAGCGCAGCCTGGGCGACCTGATCGACACGCGCGAGCCGCAGCTGCTGGCAGGCATCGTGAGTGATTTCCGCGTCATCAACGGCCAACGCGGCAAGCTCGGCCTGTTCAAGCTCGACGATAAGAGCGCCGTGATCGACGCCCGCGTCGATGAGGCACTGATGAACGCGCACAAGCACCTGTTCAAGGACGACGAGCTCATCATCGTCATGGGCAAGGTGATGCCCGACCGGTTCTCCGGCGGCCTGCAGCTCACCGTCAACCAGGTCTGGGACCTGGCCACCGCGCGCTGCCGCTTCGGCAAGTACCTGCGCGTGGCCGTCAATGGCCGCGCGCCCGACATCCAGCGCCTGGTGAACGACTTCCCGCCGCAGCGTGAGATGACGGAGCAGGGCGAGTTGCTGCGCGGGCTGCCGGTGCGGTTGTCGCTGCGGCGCGAGGGGCCGGGCGTCGCCGCTGCGGCTGAGCTGCAACTGGGGGAGGACGCGAAGTTTTTCCCCTCGGACGCAGCGCTGGCGGGGTGGATGGCGCAGGCCGACCAGGGCAAGGCCTTGATTGTTTATGAATGAAATGGGCTGTTCGCGCTTATTGGGTGAGCATGAGCTGCTATATATTTGATAGCCATTCACGTAACTCGCGCAAGCAAAAGAGCACAAAAAAGCCCGCAAGCAGCGGGCTTTTTTGTTGCGTCGAGACAGCGGCTTAGAGGCTGTCGGTGAAACTGCGCAGCTTGTCCGAGCGGCTCGGGTGCTTGAGCTTGCGCAGCGCCTTCGCCTCGATCTGGCGAATGCGTTCGCGCGTGACGTCGAACTGCTTGCCCACCTCTTCCAGCGTGTGGTCGCTGGTCATCTCGATGCCGAAGCGCATGCGGAGCACCTTGGCTTCGCGCGGGGTCAGGCTGTCGAGGATGTCCTTCACCACGTCGCGCAGGCCGGCCTGCATGGCGGCGTCCACCGGGGCGGTGTTGGCGGTGTCCTCGATGAAATCGCCCAGGTGGCTGTCGTCGTCGTCGCCGATGGGGGTTTCCATCGAGATCGGCTCCTTGGCGATCTTCATGATCTTGCGGATCTTGTCTTC
>JAYRLJ010000475.1:0-1969 GCA_041905305.1 Hylemonella sp.
TGCTTCTAAGCGTGTATATTGAGGCGCAGAGGGACGATACATGGGTCAGAAACTGAAAATTGCGGGCTGGATTTCGCTGGGAGTGGTCGCTGGAGCACTGACCACGGTGTCGCTGCAGACCGTGGCTCGCAACGCCATGGCGCCGCTGCCGCTGGAAGAGCTGCAGCAACTCGCCGCCGTCTTCGGCATGGTCAAGACCGACTATGTGGAACCGGTGGATGAAAAGAAGCTCATCACCGATGCCATCTCCGGCATGGTGTCCAGCCTGGACCCACACTCCCAGTATTTCGACAAAAAGTCCTTCAAGGAATTCCGCGAAGGCACGACCGGCCGCTTTGTCGGCGTCGGCATCGAAATCACGCAGGAAGACGGCCTGGTCAAGGTGGTCTCGCCCATCGAAGGCTCGCCCGCCTACCGTGCCGGCCTCAAGTCGGGCGACCTGATCACCAAGATCGACGACACCGCCGTCAAGGGCCTGTCGCTGAACGAAGCCGTCAAGCGCATGCGCGGCGAGCCCAACACCAAGGTCATCCTGTCGGTGTTTCGCAAGGACGAGAACCGCACCTTCGCCGTCACCATCACGCGCGAGGAGATCAAGACGCAGTCGGTCAAGTCCAAGGTGATCGAGCCTGGCTATGCCTGGATCCGCCTGAGCCAGTTCCAGGAACGCACGGTGGATGACTTCGTGCGCAAGGTCGACGAGCTCTACAAGCAGGACCCGGCTCTCAAGGGGCTGGTGCTCGACCTGCGCAACGACCCGGGTGGCCTGCTTGATGCCGCGGTGGCCATCTCGGCCGCCTTCCTGCCGGAGAACGTGACCGTGGTCTCTACCAACGGCCAGCTGGCCGAGAGCAAGTTCACCTACAAGGCGGCGCCCGAGTTCTACCAGCGCCGTGGCAGCAACGACCCGCTCAAACGGCTGCCGGCAGCACTGAAGACCGTGCCGCTGGTCGTACTGGTCAACGAAGGCTCGGCCTCGGCCAGCGAGATCGTGGCCGGCGCGCTGCAGGACCACAAACGCGCGGTTGTCATGGGCAGCCAGACCTTCGGCAAGGGCTCGGTGCAGACCGTGCGGCCGCTCGGCCCCGATACGGCGCTGAAGATCACCACCGCGCGCTACTACACGCCCAGCGGCAAGTCGATCCAGGCGCGCGGCATCGTGCCCGACGTCATGCTCGACGAAACCGCCGAGGGCAATGTGTTCGCCGCTCTGCGCACGCGTGAGGCCGATCTCGACAAGCACCTCTCCAACGGTCAGAGCGCCGAACAGAAGGATCCCGAGCGCGAGCGCGCCCGCGACGCCGCCCTGAAGAAACTGGAAGAAGAAGCCAAGAAGCCGCCGCAGGAGCGCAAGCTGCCCGAGTTCGGCAGCGACAAGGACTTCCAGCTGATCCAGGCCTTGAACAAACTCAAGGGCCTGCCGGTCGTTGCCAGCAAGACGCAGACCGAGCGCAAGGAAGAGAACAAAGAGAACTAACCCCCAGGCTGCGCGCACTGCGTGTCGCTCCGCCACCCCCCTGTCGGGGGGCGGTGCCAGCGGCTGGTCAACAGGCACTCGCAGCGGAACTGGCGTTGACCAGCATGAATGATGATCAACTGCTGCGCTATTCGCGCCACATCCTGCTGGAGGAAATTGGCATCGAGGGCCAGCAGCGCATCCTTGATGGCCACGCGCTGGTCATCGGTGCAGGGGGGCTGGGATCGCCGGTGGCGCTCTACCTCGGCTCCGCGGGCGTAGGCCGCATCACCGTGGTGGACCATGATGTGGTGGACGTCACCAACCTGCAGCGCCAGGTAGCCCACACCGAGGCACGGGTCGGCCAGCCCAAGGTCGAGTCCATCGTGCAGGCAGTCGCCGCGATCAACCCAGAGGTACGCGTCACCCCGGTGGTAGCCCGCGCCGACGCAGCCCTGCTCGACACGCTGGTGGCGCAGGCCGATGTGGTGCTGGATTGCACCGACAACTTCG
>JAYRLJ010000084.1:0-10491 GCA_041905305.1 Hylemonella sp.
ACGCCCGAGCCGCTGGGCCTGGGCCTGACTGTCCAGCCCTACAGCATCCAGATCGAACCGCACGACTACAGGGCGGAACTGTTCGATGCCATTGCCCGCGCCAACACCATCCTGATCGACTGGTCGCGCGATGTCTGGGGCTATGTCTCGCTGGGCTACTTCAAGCAGAAGCTGCGCGAAGGCGAGGTCGGCTCCTCCACCATGCCGCACAAGGTCAACCCGATCGACTTCGAAAACGCCGAAGGCAACCTCGGCTTGGCCAATGCCCTGCTGCGTCACCTGAGCGAGAAGCTGCCCATCAGCCGCTGGCAGCGTGACCTGACCGACTCCACCGTGCTGCGCAACATGGGGGTGGCCATTGGTTATGCCGTGCTGGCCTACCAGTCGCTCGCCACCGGCCTCGCCAAGCTGGAAATCAACGAAGCCGCGCTGGCCGCGGACCTCAACGACTCCTGGGAAGTGCTGGCCGAGCCGATCCAGACCGTGATGCGCCGTTACGGGCTGCCCCAACCCTACGAGCAACTGAAGAAGTTCACGCGCGGCGAGGCGATGACACGCGAGTTGATGCAGGGTTTCATCCAGAAGCTCGATATTCCCGAGGCCGAAAAGCAACGCCTGCTGGCCATGACGCCGGCCAATTACACCGGCAAGGCGGCCGAGTTGGCTAAAAGGATTTGACCCCCTGAGCGGCTGACGCCGCTTCCCCCTCTACGAGGGGGACAACGCCAGTGGCCCGGCAAAGCCGGTTCCACGGCGTTCCCCGAACAAGTCCCTGCACCCAAACTACTATGGCTTTGAAATCCACGGTCTTCAAGGCCAACCTGTCGGTGGCCGATATCGACCACGGCTACTACGCCGACCATGCGCTGACGCTGGCACGCCATCCGAGCGAGACCGACGAACGCATGATGGTCCGGCTGGTGGCGCTGGCCTTGCAGGCGCACCGGCTGCAGACGGTGTGCAACGGCGACGGCACCTTGGCCTTTGGCGCCGGATTGTCCGATCCGGACGAACCCGACGTCTGGCTGCGCGATTTCACCGGCCGGACCCGGCTGTGGATCGAGGTCGGGCAGCCGGAGGACAAGCCGCTGGCCAAGGCGTGCAACAAGGCCGATGCCGTGGTGGTTTATGCCTTCCACCACGCCGCGGAGGTATGGTGGCGGGGCATCGAGTCCAAGCTGACGCGGCTGGACAAGCTGGACGTCTGGCGCGTGCCAAGCGAAGCCGCGCAGGCCTTGGGCGGTCTGGCCGAGCGCAGCATGCAGTTGCAGGCCACGATTCAGGAAGGCGCCCTGATGCTCAGCAACGGTCAGCAAACCGTCGAGATCGAAGCGCTGCGCTGGAAGTAGGCCGCGAGCCGCTCAGTTCAGGCCGTCGCGGTCTGCGGTACATCGACCCGCTCAGCCCCATCGCCGCTAGCGCGCTCCGCGTAGCGGTTGAAGCGCCATGCCTGCCCTTCCAGGGTGATACGGCGCCAGGTCTGCCGTTTCTCCGCTGGTCGCATCTCGGTCCAGAGCTGCACCTCGTCGAAGGTGCGACCGCAGCCTTTGCACATCTCATCACCCTGGCTGGTGGAGCAGATCGCAATGCAAGGCGTGTCAGGCGTGTTCTCGTACCACGCCAACCAAGCCGCCATCGCCTCAGCGGGCATGGAAAACTCGTCCGCCTCCTGCTCCCGATGAAACACCATCAGCGCATAGACCTCGGCCAGCGCGCGCACCTCGGCCGCCAGCGTGATGCCGTCCGGCGACGGCTTTTTGTCGCGCCAGTGGTTGATGGCCGCTTCTATATCGGTAATGTGGATTCCAGCCATGGGTCGGGATGCTCGGAGGGAGACGGATGATAGCGTCTTTGCGGGCCAGCACCTCGGCGTCGAACAGCGCCCGGCCGGAAATCCACAGCACTTGCATGGTTGTTGCGTATCGTGGTCCAATCGCGTCACGAAGGGGAGTAGCTCCCATTTGTTGCGACACAGGGAGGTGGCTGCAAAGCAGGCATCGTTGCAACAGATATCAGCAAGTCGTCATTACGAAGTACTACTTCCGGCTTGCTGGGCATATATCGCACGACTCCATGCCGAGCAAGACCTTCGATTGAAATCCGCGCCGGGTTTCGTCGAAGTGCGTCTGTGGCCCCTTGCCACTGTCTCCAGCGACGAAACCCATCCGGATTGTTGATCGAAATACAACTCGGAGAATTTGTCATGGAGTTTCTATCCGCCCCCTGGTGGTCGGCGCTGTTGGCCATCGTTCTGATCGACCTGGTGCTCGCTGGCGACAACGCGATCGTGATCGCCCTCGCCGCCCGCAGCCTGCCCTCTCATCTGCAGAAAAAGGCCATCGTCTGGGGCACCGTCGGTGCCATCGTCGTGCGCTCGGTCATGACCGTCGGCGTGGTCTGGCTGCTCAAGATCCCGGGCCTGATGCTGGTTGGCGGCCTCGGCCTGCTGTGGATCGCCTACAAGCTGCTGGCCGACCAGGAGGACGAAGGTCACGATGGCCCTGCCGCCAGTACCTTCTGGGGCGCCATGAAAACCATCATCGTAGCCGACGCGCTGATGGGCGTGGACAACGTGCTGGGTGTGGCCGGTGCAGCCCATGGCTCCTTCGACCTGGTGGTGATCGGCCTGCTGATCTCCGTGCCCATCGTGGTGTTTGGCAGCTCGGTGGTGCTCAAGCTGGTGGAACGCTTCCCCATCATCATCCAGCTGGGCGCAGCTGTGCTGGCCTTTACAGCTGCCAAGATGGTTGTCAACGAGCCGCTGCTTGATGCGGTGTTCGATCCGGCCGAGCCGCTGAACACAGCAGCGCGTTGGGCGACCTACGCGGTAGCCATTGTTGGCGTACTGGCCGCTGGCTGGTGGACCGCCCGTCGCCAGTCGGATGCGCGTGATGGTCAGGCCGGACACGCCGCCTGAACTGCAGCTTCTCTTCCCCGCCCTCAACCCACAAGGATTTCATCATGGACAAGATCATTGTGTATTTCGATGATGCCGAGTTCGCGCGCCATCAGCTCGCACCGATGCGCACCAGCGCCGCCACTCCCGGGCAAGGGACACACTGGATTCTGGTGGCATGCCCGCCACGCATGACCCGCCATATCAGCAAATGGGTCAACCACAGCGCGCGTCAGAACTGGCGCGCCAAGTGGGCGGACCGGCTGTTTGCCGAAATCACCCCGGAGATGCAGGCCAGCGGCGACCGCGTGACGACAGTGCTGGCAACCGGCCCCTTGGTGGAAATGACGCAGGCGTTGCAGAAGCAGCATGGCGTGGCACGCGTGCTGGACGCGCGCCGGCCCAAGTTCGGCCAGGACATGCAGCCGGTCACGTCGGATCAGCCGGTCAGCGGGCAGGCGCGGTGGTCTGTGCCCGGCGCTATCGTCGGCATGGGCGCAGCCCTGGTGCTGGCCGCCGAGTAGGTCTCCCTCGTTCGATGTGCTTGTCGGCGCCGGTGCTATGCTTGCCGACCATGAAGCTCATCGTCAAATGGCTGCTGAGCGCGACCGCCTTGCTGGCGGTCGCCTCACTCTACAGCGGCGTGGAAGTGCAAAGCTTTGCATCTGCGCTCGTCGCTGCGTTCGTCATCGGCCTGTTCAGTGTTGTGCTGCGTCCGCTGCTGATCGTGCTCACGCTGCCGGTGACGCTGCTCACCATGGGCCTGTTCCTGTTCGTCATCAACGCCGTGCTGTTCTGGTCCGCGGCGTCGGTGCTGGAGGGCTTTCAGGTGCAGGGCTTTGGCGCCGCCCTACTGGGCTCGCTGATTTACTCGGCATTCGGCCTGGTGATCGATTCAGCGCTCGAGCGCCTGTTCCCGTACCAGTGACTCCAGCTGGCGCGTCCGGGTGTCGATGATCGACGCCTCGATGTGATCCACCTTGCCGCCCTGGCGCACCAGATCCTGCGCTGCCTTGAGCCGGTTGAGTGCTGAGTCATAGTCGTAATGGGCAGCATAGGCCTCCGCCTCGGCCCGCACACCGTTCAGGGTCAAGCCCTGTGCCATGTAGGCTTGCGCCAGCAACTGCCAGGCCTGGGCGTCACGCGGATGCTCCGCCACCCAGCCACGCAGCTGCTGGGCCACCGCCTTGGCCTGCCCTTGGGGCGTCATGCTGCGCGCCCAGAGGAAGAGCTCGGAGCGGACGCTGGGCGCTGCCGCGGCACCGCCCAGCAGGGCACTCGCGCGCTGAGGGTCACCGGCATCCAGCAGGAGTTCCGCCTTCAGCAGGCGCGCCAGACGTTCCGCGGATTTCTGACCTTGGACCAGGGGGGTCAGGCGCTCCTGCAGGCGCACAGCCTGCGCAAAATCGCGTTGTTTCGACGCCGCCAGCGCGGCGGCATAGAGTACGCCCGCCTGACGGGCCGGCGCATAGCTTGCCAGCGAACTGCTCGCCGCTTCGGCAACCGCCGTGCGCAGAGCATCCACGGACGTGTTGCTCAGAGTCCGCGCCCGGGCCGCCAGCATGGCATGCGTCAGGGTCAAGGCCAATGGCGGCGCGGGCGGCAGCAACTGCTGGCGCCCCTGCATGTCGGCAATGCGTTCCGTGGTCAACGGGTGGCTGCGCAAATAGGGGAAATCCGAACTGTCGTTAAAGCGATTGGCCTGCTGCAGTTTCTCGAACATGGTGACGAAGCCCTGCGGTTCGAACCCGGCTTGCGTCATGACACCATAGCCTACGCGATCGGCTTCGCGCTCCATGTCACGCGAGAAATTGAGCTGCCCTTGCACTGCCACCGCCTGGCCGCCGGCGATCATGGCACCGGCAGCCTGCGGATTCGAACTGGCCGCCAGTGCTCCAAGCACCATGGCGGCAATGACCCAGGGCGCCTGCGCGCTCTGACGGCCAATCAGGCGCGCAATATGCCGCTGCGTCACATGGCTGAGTTCATGCGCCAGCACCGAGGCCAGTTCGTCCTCGCTGCTGACCACCGCAATCAGACCGAGATGCACCCCAAGGTAGCCGCCGGGCAGCGCAAAGGCATTCACCGAGCGGTCACGTCCGAGGGCCACCTCCCAGGCAAAGGCTGACTCCAGCTGCGGCAACAGTTCGCCGCGCTGGCGGGCGCTTTGCAGCAGGCGCTGCCAGATGCCCTGGACGTACTCGGCCAGCACCGGGTCGTCGATGTAGTCCGGATCGCGGTAGAGCGAACGGGCGATGCGGTCACCCAGGCGCCGCTCGGACGCCACACTCATCTCGGCGCCGTCGCCCAAGGCCGGCAGCTGGGCATGCGAACGCATGGGCGCCAGCACCTGAGTTGCTATCAATACTATAGCTGCCAACGCTTTTCTCATGGACTTCAGGGTCTGGTTTGCTTCAAGTTTGATGTTTGTAAACCGGGCCGAGAGGTGAGACGTGTCGCGAAACGGCCGGGCGCTATTGATGGCAAGCCCCTCTTCAGCCCACGGGAGAGACTGGCTCTAGGGTCGTATGATGCAAGAAATCCGTGAACGTTTCGTAAAGTTGCCATTCCCATGAGCTCACTGACCCACTTTGATGCCCAAGGCCAAGCCCATATGGTGGACGTGGCCGCCAAGGCCAGTACACACCGGGTAGCGGTGGCGACCGGGCGGATTGAGATGTTGCCCGCCACGCTGGCCCTGGTCGAGTCTGGCACCGCCAAGAAGGGCGACGTGATCGGCATTGCCCGCATCGCGGGCATCCAGGCTGCAAAGAAGACCAGCGACCTGATCCCCCTGTGCCACCCCTTGGCACTGACGCGCGTCGCGCTGGAGTTCTCGCTGCACCACGCTACCGAGTCGCAACCCGCTCATGTCAACTGCACCGCCACCGTCGAGACGGTAGGCCCGACCGGCGTGGAGATGGAAGCGTTGACCGCCGCTCAGATCGCCCTGCTGACGATCTACGACATGTGCAAGGCCGTGGACCGGGGCATGACTATCCAAGGTGTACGCCTGCTGGAAAAGCACGGTGGCAAGTCAGGCAGTTTCGTTGCCTCTTGACCGTACCGCCGCTCAAGGTCGGCGCCCGTCGGCCCACTGGGCGTAGGCCTGCGGATAAGCGGCTTGGTAGCGCCGCATGAAAGCCTGCGCTTCGTCGTCACGACCCAGCAGGAGTGCGCTTTCAATCAACTTCTCTACCACGCGGGCTTCCGGGGAAAAATGCAGCAGTTCATGCGCCAGGGCATTCAGCCGCAACGCATTCTGGGGCGTCACTGGTGTCAGGCTCAACTGGGCAAAACGGACCTGGTCCCGGAACAGCCATGAGTCCTGGATTTTCTCCAGCGTATGGTCGCGATAGGCGGCGGCACGTTGTTCCGGCGCCAGGTAAATCTGGCTGACACGGCGGTAGTCCCAGGCGGCATAGGCGACACCCAGCAGCGCCAGCAACGCGCCGACCCGCAGTACCTGCGTGCCGCCTGACGTGGCGGTCAGCTTAGATGCTGTAGGGGATGGCCGCCAGAGCAGGCCGAAGCACAACCCCACAGCCATCTGGAATGGCCCGTACCACAACGGGTACTCCAGCATGCTGTGCAGCGCGATCAACGCCAGGACACCCCAAGCCAACTGCCGCGTGGGATCCCGCTCTTGCCACGGTTTGGCGCGCCAGACCAGCCAGGCGATGGCGCTGCAAACCAACATTGCTACAGGCACCCCCAATTCAACCGCCAGATGCAAGGGCAGGTTGTGCGCGTTGCCCAGGATTTCGCAGAAGCGCGGCCCCTCATACAGCGTCATGAAGTGCGCGTAGTCCAGCTCGCCCCAACCCCAGCCTTGCCAAGGGCGCAAGCTGATCAAATGCAGCACATTGCGCCACAAGGCACGTCGATTTGTACACGCTGCCTCGTCGTTGCCGATCCGCTCCAGCATGCCGTGCCCAAAGGGGCTCCATCCTAGTAGCAGCGGCAGGCATACAGTGGCTAGGCCATAAGACACCAGCATCGTCCACAACAGGCGCCGTGTCGGCGCTTGCTTCCCGTTGCTCCAGAGCAAGGCCAGGACACTCAAGACCAACAACGCCAGTAGCCCAGTCCTAGAAGACGAGGCCGCATTTCCCCACGCTAGGACCGCAGCCGCGACATACAGCAGCACCGCCGGCACCAGTGCTCGCTCTCGGTTACCCCAGGTGGTGGCCAGGCACCAGAGCAAGCACAGTTGCCCGATGTTGGTCAGCGTGGCGAAGTGATTACGCTGCCGCAAGTTGGCAATTGCCTCGCCGGCACCTGCGACATTGATCCAAGGCACCAGCGTGCTGCCCATGCCTGAGTACTGCAGCAACCCAACCACGCTACTCAGCAGCGCCGCCAACAACCAGCCGGCGGCGACGGTGCGGGCTTGCAACGCGACGCGGTCCTCTTTCAGCCATGCGACCAATGCTACGCATGCCACAGTGATCAGCCATGGCAACACCGCTGGCGATGGTCCGCTGGCAAAGGGATAGACCCAGGGCAGGACCAGTAGCGCCACCACAAGCCCTCGCCGGAGATGCATCACTTGTTGATCCATAGAACCTGGTTGCGGAGCCTGGCGGCAACACTACCGCACACGCAGCCTCAGTTTCGGATTCTGCCCAGCCAGTCGACCGCCGCCATCTCCGGGCGTTGCTGCGCCTGTCTGCTCCACGCCACCTCCACGGCGCGACATTGCGCCTCCGGAATCATCTTGCACATTGTTAGCAGCCAGTGCCGCGCCTCGTCAGGTTGGTGGTTCAGCGCAAGCGTGACTGCCAGCTTGTGGAAAAACACGGCATTGGGAAACATGCCCGTCACGTGGCGCATCCAGTTCAACGTCGCGTCATCCAGCTCTGGTCGAGGCTCGAAACGCGCGTAGCGAAGGTAGTCGTTCCATTGCGTCAGCAACAACACCTCCGGCGCACCGGCGGGCTCGCTCAGCCGGATGCCCCCCCATTCCATACGCAGCTTCTGGAAACTGCTCTCGACGCGCCCGTAGTCGCGGATCAGCAGCACCAATAACGCTGTGGCCGTCAGCGCCAGACTCCACAAGGCCCAGCGCCCCGTCTGCAGCCAAGGTTTCACGTCCATGCGCACGCTGATGGCGCCCATGACGAGCCCCACCGGCAGAAGAAAGTAGGCATGGTAGAGCGGCAACTCCAACAGAGCATGGTTTCCGATCACCAGCAAAAACAGCAGCAGCACGGCGTTCTCTGCGCTGCGCACCTTCAACAGCCTACGGCCCAACCAGCCCAGCAGGAACAACGAAATCAGTCCGCCAAGAGGAATGCCGCACCACAGCATCAGATCCAGGAACAAGTTGTGGGCATAGAGATAGACGCCGTGCAAGTGTGGATGATCCACCGCCACTGCCATCTGGGCCAGCACGACCTGCCCCCACCCGTAGCCCTGCCATGGCTGGCGCCGCAGGGCATCCCACAGCGCTGCCCAGACACGAGGTCGGATTTCGCCGCTCATACGGGTGTAATCTCCCAACCCCACCGAGACATCTGTCGCCGCCGTCTGCTGGAGCCACGCCAGCCCGACCACGCACATCAGAAAGTAAACGCCTAATCCACACACTAGCCAAGGGACCCGACGGTCCCGCCAAACGGGCCGCCACCACCAGGCAACAACCACCAGCAACAGCACAGCCACCCCAGCCGTACGGGAGCGCGTCAAAGCGAGACCGAACAAGAGGTAGCCAACCAACAACAACGCCACCGATGGACGTATTTGCTTGCGCAGTACGCCCCAAGCGGCCGCCAGAACCCCCCACAACAGGAAGGTTCCCAGTTGATTCGGCTGTCCAAAGTTTGCGTGTGGCCGCGCCTGACCGCCGCCAACCACCCAGAGCTCCAAGCCGTCCAGCTGCAGCCACTCACGCAACTGCAGACCGACGGACACGATGGCGGCGATCCCGATGGCCAAGAAGAGGCCGTCCGCCAGCTGCCCCGGATGGGCGGCTTCCCAGCGGGCACCCGCCAACACCGCCAGACTCAAGCCGAGGAGAAAAATGGAGGTGATCCAGGCGGTGCCCACCATCGGCACCTGCCCCAAGGCATGCTGCAACCAAGGGAACAGGCATAGCACCAACGCCAGCACGGCGAGGCCAGGCCAGGACACCGGCATGCGCACGCGCCAGCACAGCAAAAAGAGCAACAGCAGCAACAGCGCGGCGACCCAGGCGTCCGCATGAAAGGACAACCACGGCAGGTAGTGATTCGGCAACAACCACCCCACAGCCAACACGCTGGCCCAGAGAACCAGGCCAAGAGGTGTCATGAGTAGCGAGTTGGTACGTAGCATAGCTTTCTCGTTGTCATCGCAAGCGCTGGTTCTGCAAGAAAAAAGGCACCCGGACGGGGTGCCTTTTTATCTCACGCAACGACCAAGACGAATACGTCAGGCGTTGGTTTGCGACAAGCCGTAACCTGGTCAGGTCTTCGGCAGGTACTTGGCGATGTTCGTACCGGTACCAGTCACCGCCCAAGTCATGCCCTGTGCACCACAGGTGCCGGTGTAAACGATTGTGTCGCCGGCAGAGATGGCCGAGCCGATCGCCTTCAGCACGATAGTTACCGTGGCCGTTGTGGCGTTGCTGTTGGCGGCCGTTACAGAGGTGGTGTAGGTGCCAGTAATGGCGGTTGCGGCGGGCAGACCCAGCGAAGCGTTCAGGTCCGTCGACCCAGCCGCAGTCAGAGTCGCTTCGCTACACGCCACGCCCAAGGCAGTACGTGCCGGCGAAGACAGGCTGACAGCCTCTTGCACCTTGGCCTTGACGGTGTAGTCTTGGTACGCCGGCAACGCCACAGCAGCCAGAATACCGATGATGGCCACCACGATCATCAGTTCGATCAGGGTGAAACCCTTTTGCAGAGAGTGCTTCATGAAAACCTCCTAGGTAAGAAGCCAGACAACAGAATCATTGAACAACCTACTCTGCAGGTTGCATGCCAACCCGGATTGGCCCGGTTTCCGAGGTTTTTCTTATCAAATTTATCGCTATCCAGTCCCGAGTGGACAGAGCCTGTCAGCCCGGCCCTTGGGTGTGACATTTTTGTCAGCGCATTCCTGTCACTTGATGCACACCGAGCGGACCTGCTTCAGGTCGGTCTGACCCAGCAGGATCTTTTCCATGCCGTCCATTTTCAGGGTGCGCATGCCGCTTTCCACCGCGGTGGCAAAGATCTCCGCCACCCGGGCGCGCTCCTGCACCAGCTTCTTGATGCGGTCGTCCGCAATCAGCAGTTCGTGCAGGCCCAAGCGGCCCTTGTAGCCGGTCTTGTTGCACTTGTCGCAACCCACGGCCTTGTAAAAGCGAAGCTTGCCGTTGTCGCCATAGCGCTCGACCCAGTCCTCGAACAGCTTCTGCGCCTCACCGCTGAAGTCGGCTTTCCAGGCGGGCGTGTGGCGCAGTTCATCGGCGTATTCGGCAATGAAGCTGTTGATCTCCGACGTGCTCGGGTGGTAGGCCTCCTTGCAGTCGCACAGCCGACGGGCCAGGCGCTGCGCCAAGATGCCCAGAAGTGCATCGGCAAAGTTGAACGGGTCCATGCCCATGTCGAGCAGACGGGTGATCGACT
>JAYRLJ010000476.1:0-1965 GCA_041905305.1 Hylemonella sp.
TGTGCACCCGCAACGACGCATTAGGTAATCTGGCCGTGATGGCGGCCGCACTCGGCGTTTTCGGCACCGGCAACGCCTGGCCCGACCTGGCGGTGGCTGCCGTGATGGCAGCCCTGGCCATCACTGGCGGCTGGATGGTGTTGCAGCAGGCTCGCCGCGAGTTGGTCTCAGCCTGACCCAGAATGCTTCCGCTATGATCGTCGCCGTGAAACGCCTTGTCTGCCTCGTCCTTGTGCTGTGGTTTGCCTTGCAGGCAGGCCTGGCCCAGGCGCATCTGGTGGCAGAAGATCTGCACTTGTTGCAGCACGCCGCCCAGGTCCTGGAACCGGCAGCGTCCCAGGACCATGACCACGGGAATGAGCCCTGCACGCTGGCCCATTGCTGCAGCCCGGCTGGCTTGCTGCCGACTCTGACTCAATCCGCGCCCTTGCCGGTGGCCACCGTCCATCCTTCTCTGGATGTCCACGCCGGTTGGCATCAGCCTGCGAATGAGATCGAACGCCCGAAATGGGCCCTCGCCACCTCCACCGTGGCGAGCCTTTGATCCAACGGGCAGATTCACCCCCTTTCCCGCTGACTCGCACAGGTTCGCCGAAGTTGTAAATCACTTCGGAGAATTTCTTGCTCTCACTTGCATTTCCGCTGAGGCGCTGGGGCGCCGCCATGGGTCTGGGCTTTGGCCTCGCCCTAGGCACACAGGCCCAGACGCCGGCAACCGCCACTCTCGCGCAGGCCCTGGATGCGGCCTGGTCCCTGAACCCTGCATCGCGCGCCAGCGCCAATCGGCTGGAGGAGCTGCAGGCCCGCCAACGGGCTGCACGGACGCTTTTGTCCGGCCCCCCTGTTGCCACGCTGGCACACCGTACCGACCGGCTGACGGCCAACGGCGGCCTGCGTGAGTACGAAGCCGAACTGGGTTTGCCACTCTGGAACCCCGGTGTGCGCAGTGCCACACAGCGCCAGATCGACAGTGAGCTGGACCTGTTCCAGCACCAGCGGGCCCTGGCACGCCTGAAGCTTGCCGGCGAGTTGCGAGACCTCATGGCACAGGCCCACCTGGCGCGTGCCGAACACGACCTGGCCGTACGCAGGCGTATCGAGGCCAACCAGCTCGCCAACGATGTAGACCGCCGCGTCAAGGCAGGGGACCTGCCGCGCATCGATGCCTTGCTCACGCAGGCGGCTGCCCGGCAGGCCGAGGGTGCCACGGCGCTGGCCGATGCGGCTCTGACGCGCGTCCTGAGTCTGTGGCGCGCCCTGACTGGCGGTGTGCCACTGCCTTCTGCAGCGGAGCATCCCGCAGCCAGCAGCCACCACCCTGCGGTGCACGCAGCCCAAGCCCAAGTGCGGTCCGCGCAGGCGCGGCTGGCTCTGGCCGAAGCCGACCGCCGCGACCCGATGGAGCTTGGTGTGGGAATGACGCGGGAACGCCCCGCCACGGGCGCCAGCACCGAGACGAGTCTGCGCATTGCCTTGCGCGTCCCGTTGGGTGGCGACATCCGCAACGCGCATCGCCTGGCTGGAGCACGCGCCGAGCTGGACGCCGCACAGGCCGACGTCGACGCCTTGGCCCGCCAAATGGACGCCGAGCAATCGGCCGCTACGGCCACCCTCGCAGCCGCCCGGATCAACGAAGCGCAGGCTGAGCTGCGCGCCGCACTGGTCGCGCAGGCCCATGCCCTGACGGTCAAGGCCTATCGGCTGGGCGAAATTGACTTGCCTGCCCGGCTGCGCGCGGACAACGAAAAGTTCGACGCCGACCTGTCCCTGGCCCGCGCACGCATGGACCTGCAGCGCGCTATTGCACAAATGAACCAAGCTCACGGGATGCTGCCATGAAAACCTTGCTTTCACCTTCGAATCGGCCTGCAGCCCTCGTCAATGCTGCGTTTGCCGCTCTGATATTTGTAGCAAATCTGACTTTCGCAACTGCTGCCAACGCTGGCCCCGGGCACGACCATGGCA
>JAYRLJ010000477.1:0-1964 GCA_041905305.1 Hylemonella sp.
GGTTGCGTTTGCTCGAACTCAATACCGGCCTGTTCAAGCATCCAAGCCTCAATTTTGTCGTGCCAGGTCCGCAGGAGATCAAGAGGTCGGCGCCGGTAGTGCTTCTCCGCGAGTGCGCTTGGCTTGTGCCCCATGATCTGCGCCGAGACTCCACTTGGCACCTCCACCCACTCGCACAGCGTGCCGAACGAGCGGCGCAGGCCGTGCAGGGTTACATGGGGTAGTCCCGCTTTCTCCTGGCAGCGGTTGTGTGCATCGCTCGGATCGACAAGCCGCCCGCCGGCAGCAGTACGGCTGCTGAAAACCCATGGCGAAGGCTCCCATTTCTTGCCTTCGTCCTCGATGCGTTTGAGCAGTCGGATGTTAGGGGGCATGTCGTTGCGCTGCTTCAATGCCTGCAGCAGTGTAGCGAGATACGGCGTCAGTGGAATCGTCCGGCTGCCTTCAACCTTGTCGCGGAGCGTTAGGCTGCGCCATTCGAAATCCACGTCTGTCCATTGCATCCGCGCCATCTCGTTCGGGCGTGCTCCGGTTATCAGCAACGCTTGCAAATAAACGCTGACAACCGGATTGGACAATGCACGTACTGACGCTAACCACGCCGCTAACTGCTCTCGTTGCAGGCTGTCACCTTCCTTGGCGCGTGAAGCCGGTACCGCTTCCTTCACGAATTTCGCCTCAAGCGCATCGGCTGGAACCAAGCCGCGATAGGCCGGTTTGTCCGCAAGCCATTCGACGAATGCTCGCAGCAGCCTGAACGCTTGGGCGGCCTTCGTGCTGCGCCGGCTGGCTTCTTTCGCCAACCATTCCGCGACGGCGAATGATGTCAGATCGGAAAGTCGTAGCGTCAGCAACGGCGCAAGCGGTCCTGCGACGGTCAAGCCCCTGCCGCGGCGTTTGTGCTTGCCACCTGGCGCGGCGAGCCGGACATGGTCTCGATAGTGAAGTTCGCCCCACTTCGACTTTCGATCCTCGAGATATAGCGGCCAGACATCGCCGATGGTGAGATGCTTCCGCTTGGATTCGCGGTGCGCTTCGTCTGCCTTTGCGCGCTGCTCTTGAGCGACTAGGCGCGGGTCGACACCTTGATCGGTCATGGCCTTCAGCCGTGTAACCTCGGCCTGGGCCTTTGCGATCGACCACGTCCGTTGGTCGCCGATGGTGAGGCGCACCGTCCTGCCATGCAATCGGGTTTCGAATACGTAGGACTTGGCACCTGCCGCGGTGACGCGCAACCCGAGGCCCGGAGCCTTCGCGTCCCAATAGATGCTTTGCTGCTTTCCGGCAGCGCACCGGAACTTTGCCACCCGATCAGCCGTGAAGTTCTCTCGCTTGCCCATCGCACACCTCGGCCATGTAGGCGCCGTGTAGGCATTATATGGCAACACGCGGGAATGGCAAGGAATCGAACCGTGATACCTTACTACATGTTTTTATTATATCTTTGTAGAACCTTGCGGCGGCTGGGAATGCCGATCAACAAGCCGAAATCGTGATTTGATGGGACTCATAATCCTTTGGTCCAGGGTTCGAGTCCCTGCGGGCCCACTCATCGCTCCCGAGCCAACCTACGGCTTCAGTCGGATCGGGCACGTCGGCAGCAGCAGATCAGTCGCGCGGATCAGCCCCTGAATCGTCGGGCTGCCAGCAAGCCGATCACGCCCAGGACGAGCGCGATGGCGATGCTGGTCGCAAGTTCTGCGCTGGAGCGGGAAAACAATGTTTCGAAGGGATGCGAAAGCAGCCCGTACAGGCGCGACAGCGCCACATGCAACCAGTCCATACAAGTTCCGAAGATCGCGCCGGCGTTCGCTGTAGGAGTTCCGGCGCAGTGACAATGTTGAGCAGGGTAGCCTCTGGGGCTCGCACCTGCGGTGATCTGCATCACGCCCTGCGGCCTGCGCGGCGGCAAAGTCTTGCGTATGCCTGAAAGCCGCATGGATTGGCTATCTTCGAGCATAACG
>JAYRLJ010000478.1:0-1951 GCA_041905305.1 Hylemonella sp.
TCTCGTTGACGCCGCGGTATTGTTTGAGCGCACCCACCATGGCCATCCACGCAGCGCCGAGCACCGCACCGCACAGCAGCAGCATGGCGCTGCCCAGCACGTTGGCGGGCGGCGCGAACAGATAGGGAAGCAGTGCGCAGCCGAGCCCGCCCATCACCATGGCACCCTCGCCGCCGATCAGCACCATGCCGGCCTGGGCCGGTATGGCGACGCACAGCGCGGTCAGCATCAGCGGCGCGGCGCGCACCAGCGTGTTCTGCCAGGAGAACCAGTCGCCGAAGGCGCCCTTGAACAACAGCAGCCAGGCCTCGAGGGGACTCTTTCCCGCGGCCAGCACGAAAACTCCGAAGATCAGCAGCGCGCCGACGAGTGCCGCCAGCGGCAGTGCCACGGCCTCGATCCAGGCGCGGTGCGCTGATGCTCCGGAGTTCGTGCTCATATCTTGCCCATGACGCCTTCGACCAGGTAGTTCATGGCTTCGAGTTCAAGATCGGTCTGGGCGTAGACCTTGCCCTTGGGGATCACCACCTTGCCGGTGTTGTCCTTGAGCTCGCCCTTGAAGATGTCGAATTTGCCGGCCATCATCTGCGCCTTGATCGTGTCGGCGGCCTTGCGCGCGGCCGGGCTCACCATGGCGCCGTAGGGCGACGGTTTCACAAAGCCTTCACGCAGGCCGCCGCGCACGAAGTTGGGGTGCGGCTTGCCCGTGCGCGCCGCGTTCAGGATGCTGGTGTAGGCGGTGAGCCAGTTCCACTCGGCACCGGTGAGGTATGCGTTGGGCGCGAGTTTGGCCTGGCTGGCGTGGTAGCCGCAGACCAGCTTGCCGCGCTTGGCCGCCGTCTCGACGATCACCTTGGGGCTGTCCACGTGCATGGTGAAAACGTCAATGCCCTGATCGGCCAGACCGTTGGTGGCTTCGGCTTCCTTGACCGGCATCGACCAGTCGCCGGTGAAGATCACGGAGCAGGTGATGTCCGGGTGGACCGAGCGTGCGCCCATGGTGAAGGCGTTGATGTTGCGCAGCACCTGCGGAATCGGCTTGGCGGCGACGAAGCCGATCTTCTTGCTCTTGGTCGAATGCGCGGCGACCACGCCGTTCAGATACTGGCACTCGTCGATGTAGCCGAAGAAGCTGCCGGTGTTCAGCGGGTGCTTGTCCTTGGTCCACATGCCGCCGCAGTGCGAGAAGCGCACGTTCGGGTTCTTCTGTGCGACCGCCAGCATGTGGGGATCGAAGTAGCCGAACGAGGTGGGGAACAGCAGGCTCGCGCCGTCCTGCGAAATCATGCCCTGCATGGTCTTCTGCACGGCATTGGTCTCGGGCACGTTCTCCTCTTCGACCACTTTCACGCCAGCCATCTTCTTGAGCTGGGCGGCCGCTTCAGCGTGCGCCTGGTTGTAGCCGAAGTCGTCCTTCGGTCCGACGTAGATCACGCCGAGGGTGATCGGCTTTTGCGCGTAGGCGCGCAGGCTCAGCGAGCCCAAGGCGCCGGCGGCCCCGAGGGCGGCCAGCGATTGGATGGTTTGACGGCGGTTGATCGAACGGGTCTTCATGACGGCTCTCCAGTAAATGTCTTGGCTCTTGGGTTTGGCGGCTTGCGGATTCAACTTGGCTTCCCGCACCAAAAAAGATCACCTGCGTGCTGCAGCCCTCTTTGTCTTTCTTGGATACAAGATGGAGTGCAAAAAGTGTGCCCAGGGATCACGCATGGTCGCGGGGCTTGTCAGCTACGCCATCAGGCTCACATGGGCGGCCACCACGCGCCAGCCGGCGCTGGTGCGCATCCAGGTCTGGCTCTGGCGGCCGATGCGAGTCGCGCCGTGCCGCCGGAACTCCAGATTGGCCGTGGCGAAGTCCTCGCCGTAGGTGGTGATCACCAGGCGCAGCACCTCGCGCGCCAGGCCCGCGGCCGGGCGTGCCGCGCGGAACGCCTTGATCTCATCGAAGCCG
>JAYRLJ010000479.1:0-1947 GCA_041905305.1 Hylemonella sp.
GAAAAAGAGGATGCCTTGCATGAGGGCATCCCGATCCTGAACTTCCACGCGCCCAAGACCTTCGAGCACACCAACGGCAAGCTCACGGGCATGACCTTCGAGGTCGTCCGCGCGGAGTACGACACACAAGGCCGCCGCAGCCTGGTTCCCACGGGTGACCCCGATGTGCTGGTGCCCTGCGACGTGGTGCTGATCGCCGTGGGCCAGGAAAACGCCTTCCCCTGGATCGAGCCCGATCTGGGCATCGCCTTCGACCGCTGGGGCCTGCCGCAACTGACCGAAGGCACGTTCCAGTCCACGCTGCCACAGGTGTTCTTCGGCGGAGACGCGGCCTACGGCCCCAAGAACATCATCACCGCCGTGGCCCAGGGGCACGAGGCGGCGGTGTCGATTGACCGCTTTCTGCACGGCGAGGATGTGCGCCAGCGCCCTGCGCCGCACACCCACCTGCTGTCCACCAAGATGGGCATCCATGAGTGGAGCTACGACAACGATGTGTCCAACGACACGCGCTTCAAGGTACCGTGGGCACAGGCCGATGTGGCACTGGCCAGCATCCGGGTCGAAGTCGAACTCGGCTTCGACGCCGCCACCGCCTTCAAGGAGGCCAGCCGCTGCCTGAACTGCGACGTGCAGACCGTGTTCAACCGCGCCACCTGCATCGAATGCGATGCCTGCGCCGACATCTGCCCGATGGACTGCATCACCTTCACCACCAACGGCGAAGAGGCCGACCTGCGCAGCCGCCTCAAGGCCCCGGCACGTAAGCTGGCGCAAGACCTGATGGTGTCGGCGCCGCTCAAGACCGGGCGCGTGATGGTCAAGGACGAAGACGTCTGCCTGCACTGCGGGCTGTGCGCCGAGCGCTGCCCCACCGGCGCCTGGGACATGCAGAAGTTCCGGCTCGACACCACGCAGGCCGGGCCACTGTGCCGGGATGCCCGCGCCACCCCACACATGCCGGAGGCCGCATGAAGCGCATCGAAGCCATCAACGACTTTGTCATCAAGTTCGCCAACGTCAACGGCTCTGGCTCAGCCTCGGCCAACGAACTGTTCGCCAAGGCCATCCTGCGCATGGGCGTGCCAGTGAGCCCACGCAACATCTTCCCGAGCAACATCCAGGGCATGCCCACCTGGTACGAGGCCCGGGTGTGCGAAAAGGGCTACCTGGGGCGGCGCGGCGGCGTGGACATGATGGTGGCCATGAACCCGCAGACCTGGGACGCCGATGTGGCCGAGATCACGCCCGGTGGCTACCTGTTCTACGACAGCACGCGGCCCATCCCTGCCGCAAAGTTCCGCCCCGACATCGAGGTCATCGGCATGCCGCTGACCGAGATCAGCAACAACGCCTACGCCGAGCCCCGCCAGCGACAGTTGTTCAAGAACATCATCTACGTGGGCGCGCTGTCGGTGCTACTCGACGTGGAGGCCGAAGTCTTCGAAAAGCTCTTTGCCGAGCAGTACCGGGGCAAGGAGATGCTGCTGGACTCCAACGTGCGTGCCCTGCACCTGGGGCGCGACTACGCGCGCGAGCACCTGCACGCCCCTCTGGGCATCCGCGTGCGGCGCGCCGACCAAGTGGGCGACCGCATCTTCACCGACGGCAACAGTGCGGCCGCGCTGGGCTGCGTGTACGGCGGCGCCACCGTGGCGGCCTGGTACCCGATCACGCCGTCCTCCTCGGTGCCCGAGGCCTTCCAGAAATACTGCGACAAGTTCCGCGTGGACCCCGATACCGGCCGCAGCAAATATGCCATCGTGCAAGCGGAGGACGAGCTGGCTTCCATTGGCATGGTGGTGGGTGCGGGGTGGAACGGCGCACGTGCCTTCACGGCCACTTCGGGGCCGGGCATTTCGCTGATGACGGAGTTCATCGGCCTGGCCTACTTCGCCGAGATCCCGGTCACCATCATCAACGTACAGCGCGGGGGGCCGTCCACCG
>JAYRLJ010000085.1:0-10353 GCA_041905305.1 Hylemonella sp.
TGTGCTTCTGGGGCATGGCCATCACGCTGAGCCTGGTATTCCGCCACCTGCCCGAATACACCATGTCCATCGTCTCGGGCTGCCTGCTGGTCGGGCCCTTCCTGGCGATGGGCCTGTACGAGGTCAGCCGCCGGCGCGAGCAGGGACTGGCCCCGGACCTGGGGGCCTCCCTGACCTGCTGGGACACGCACATCGGCAGCATGGGCCTGCTGGTGCTGGTGCTCGTGGTGCTGGAACTGCTGTGGGGGCGCGCCTCGCTGGTGGTGTTTGCGGTGTTCTTCAACACCGGCATGCCGTCCACTGCCGGGGTGTTGCAGGCGGTGTTCAACCCCGAGAACTGGGAGTTCGTCGCCGTCTACACCGTGGTCGGCGGCATCTTCGCCGGCCTGGTGTTCGCGACCTCGGTGGTGTCCATTCCGATGATCCTGGACCGTGATACCGACGCCATCTCGGCCTCCATCGCCAGCCTGCAGGTGTTCTTCAGCAACCTGCCGGTGCTGCTGCTGTGGGGGCTGCTCATCACGCTGCTGGTGGGGCTGGCGCTGTGGCCCTGGGGGCTGGGCCTGTTGCTCATCGGGCCTTGGCTGGGGCATGCCACCTGGCATGCCTACCGCGGTGCGGTGCGTTGGCTGGACTGAAAGCTGCTCGTGGCTTGCAGCGCGGGCCGTTTGAAGGCATGCTAAGTCAGCGTTGCAACCGGGGGCCGTGATGACCGATCTGCTTTTTGAGCAATTCCTGATCCCGTTCTTCATCCGCTTCTTCTTCATCGGCGGCTTGTTGGCCTTGGCGGTCGGTCTGGCGCTGGTGTTGGCGCCGCAGCGCATGCACCAGGTGCACGAGACCATGAACCGCTGGGTGTCGCTGCGCCATGGCATGAAGTGGCTGGAGGTGCCGCGCGACGTGGATGCGCCGCTGTACCGTTTCTTCCGCCGGGCGCTGCTGCCGATCGTGGCGCTGGTGCTGTATTCGACCTTCATCCTCTCGACCCAGGTGCGAGCCCGGACCGCCGTTGCGGCGCTGGGGGTGGACCGGGCACTGGATGCCTCGCTGGCGCAGATCCTGCTGGAGACCCTGCGCTGGTTTCTGGTGTTTGGCGGCGCCTTCGTGGTGGCGCTTGCCATCGTGCTGCGGTTTTTCCCGCACACGTTGCCGGCCATTGAGCAGCGGGCCAACCGCTGGCTGTCCACGCGTAACTGGTTGCAGGGGCTGGATGTGATGCACATGGGCATCGACACCTGGCTGCGCCGTCACCCGCGGGCCACCGGCCTACTGGTGGCCACCGGCGCGCTGGTGGTGAGCCTGACTTTTGGCCTCATGTTGCTGGCCCCGCGGTGAGTCGGGCCAGCGCCCGGGCTCAGGCGGCGGCTGCCGCGGTCTCCTGCGCCTGAAGCGTTTCCGCCAGGGCCTGCATGGCCGGCAGCGAACGGTCTTTCGGCGCGATGTCCTGCGCCTGGGCGTACTGCCGGAAATTGCGTGCCATCGACTGCAGATAGACCGGGTCGTAGTGGCTCAGCAGCAGGTCGCGCACCACGGACTCGATCTGCCCACCACGCACCTGGGCCTTCCAGGCCTCCACCACCTGTCTGCCCTTGAGTTCCGTCAGCGCGTCGAGCCGTTCGCAGAAGGCCTCGCCGTTCTTGACGAAGAAATCGTAGTCTTCCAGCAGCAGCGCCACGCGCTCGTCGTCGGGCAATACGAGGTTCAGACATGGCGCGGCACGCATAGATTCGATCAGTGCCGCAGGGATGGCCACATTGCCCACCTTCTTGCTCTCGCTTTCCACATACACCGGGCGCGTCGGGTCGAGCCGGCGCAGGGCATCCCAGATGCGGGTGTCGAACTGTTTCTGTGACGGCTGCGGCACGCCGGGCAGGGCGCCGAGCACCGAGCTGCGGTGGTTGGCCAGCGCCTCCAGGTCCAGCACCTGGGCGCCGACCTGCTGCAGCGCCTGCAGCAGTCGGGTCTTGCCCGAGCCGGTGGTGCCGCAGATCACGCGCCAGTCGAACTTGGGCGCCAGCCTTGGAATGTCTTCCAGCAGCGCATTGCGGAAAGCCTTGTAGCCGCCTTCGATCAGCGTGACGCGAAAGCCGATCTCGCTCAGGATCAGGCTCAGCGAGCCGCTGCGCTTGCCGCCACGCCAGCAGTAGGTCAGCGGCTTCCACCCCTTGGGCTTGTCCAGCACCTCACGCTCGATATGGGCCGAGATGTTGCGTGCCGCGATGGCCGCACCGCGCTTCTTGGCTTCGAAGGCGTTGACCTGCTTGTACAGCGTGCCGATGGTCTTGCGTTCTTCGTTGTTCAGCGTCGGCCAGTTGACGGCGCCGGGCAGGTGGTCCTCGGCGTACTCGTCTTCGCTGCGGGCATCGATGATGGTGTCGAAGCTGTCGAGCTGGCGCAGCGCGTCTTCAGCGGGAATGGTGACCAGGGACATTACAAAATCTTCTTCAATTCCGGCCAGACGTTGTCCAGCATGCGCGGCTGCGCCGCTTCGTTCGGATGGATGCGGTCGGCCTGGAACCAGCGCGCGGCATCCGGCACATCGCCCACGCCCTTGAGCAGGAAGGGCACCAGCGACGCCTTGTGCTGGCGCGCCACGCTGGCGAACAGGGCGGCAAAGCGGCGGCTGTAGTCCGGCCCGTAGTTGGGCGGCACCTGCATGCCGGCGAGCAGCACCCGGGCACCGGCCTTCTGCGCCGCCTGCACCATCCAGGCCAGATTGTCCTCGGTGTTGGTCAGTGCCAGGCCGCGCAGCGCGTCGTTGCCCCCGAGCTCAATGATCACGTGGGTGGGCTGGTGCTGCGCCAGCAAGGCCGGCAGGCGGGAGCGGCCGCCAAAGGTGGTTTCACCGCTGATGCTGGCGTTGACGACCTTGACCGGCCGGCTCTCGCGCGCCAGCCGCTGCTCCAGCAAGGCCACCCAGCCGCTGCCGCGCTTGAGGCCGTACTCGGCGCTCAACGAATCGCCCAGCACCAGCAGGGTGCGCTCGGCCGGCGTGGCCCCCAGACTGCCCGTCGATAACCCCGCAAACGCTGCCACTACGCCGGCCGCGATAAAGTAGCGTCGAAACACAACCATCCTCATGTCTGAATCCATCATCTCCGTGGAGCACGTGTACAAGTCGGTCACCGACTCCACCGGCACCCTCGACATTTTGCGCGATATCGACTTCACGGTGCCTGTGCGCCAGACGGTGGCCATCGTCGGCGCCTCCGGTTCGGGCAAGAGCACGCTGCTGTCCATCATCGCCGGCCTCGACACCCCCACGCGCGGCACCGTGCGCCTGGCCGGGCAGGACCTGTTCGCGCTTGACGAGGATGCCCGCGCTGCGGTGCGGGCGCAGAAGCTGGGCTTTGTGTTCCAGAGCTTCCAGCTGCTGGGGCACCTGACCGCGCTGGAGAACGTCATGCTGCCGCTGGAGCTGGCCGGCCGCAAGGATGCGCGCCAGGCCGCCAGCGAAATGCTGGCGCGCGTGGGCCTCGGCCAACGCCTGGGCCACTACCCCAAGGTGCTGAGCGGCGGCGAGCAGCAGCGCGTGGCGCTGGCGCGTGCCTTCGTGGTGCGCCCGGCCGTGCTGCTGGCCGACGAGCCGACCGGCAGCCTGGACTTTGCCACCGGCGAGAAGGTGATGGAACTGATGTTCGAACTCAACCGCGAGCAGGGCACCACGCTGATCCTCGTGACGCACGACGCCGGCATTGCGCGACGCTGCGAGCGGCGCATCATCATTGAGGCCGGACGGGCGGTGGCCGAGGCAACTTGAGGACATGAGGGGATAATCCCTCCCCATGTCCTCCCCCAAAGTCCTGTTCGGCTTTCACGCCGTGGGCGTGCGTCTGAAGACGGCGCCGCAATCCATCATCGAGATCTATTTCGAGCCGACGCGGCGTGACGCGCGCATGCGTCAGTTCATCGAGAAGGCCAAGGAAGCTGGCGTACGCCTGATCGAGGCCGATGGCCTGCGCCTGGCCAAGCTGGCCGGCAGCCACGGCCACCAAGGCGTGGCAGCACGGGTGGAGGCGATCCAGCAGGTGCATTCGCTGGACGATCTGCTCGATTCCTTGAGCGAGCCGCCTCTGCTGCTGGTGCTCGACGGCGTGACTGACCCGCACAACCTGGGCGCCTGCCTGCGTGTGGCCGACGGCGCCGGGGCGCACGCCGTGATCGCGCCCAAGGACCACGCGGTGGGCATCAATGCCACCGTGGCGAAGGTGGCCAGCGGGGCGGCCGAGACCGTGCCGTACTTCATGGTGACTAACCTGGCGCGCACGTTGAACGAACTGAAGGAACGCAACATCTGGGTCATCGGCACCAGCGACGATGCGCCCAAAACGCTGTACCAGGTGGACCTGAAGGGCCCAACGGCGCTGGTGTTGGGCGCCGAAGGGCAGGGCATGCGCCAGCTCACGCGCAAGACCTGTGACGAGCTGGTCGGCATTCCCATGAAGGGCGGCGTGGAGAGTTTGAACGTTTCGGTGGCCAGCGGCGTGTGCCTGTACGAGGCGCTGCGCCAGCGCGGCTAGGGCGCTGCGGGGCTCAGGCCTGGACGTTGAGCAGGCGGCCAGTGGTTTCGCCGCGCATGTTGAGGCCTGTGCGCGGGCGTTGGGGTGGTTGGCCTTCCAGTTGGCGCACTTCGCCCTGCGCCTGGGCAGAATCCTGGCGCGCGGTTTCGGTCTGGCTCTCCAGTGACTGCACCTTGGCCTCGGCTTGCGCGGCCTCACGCCGTGCCTGCTGCAACTTGGCCTGGTACAGGCTCAACTGCTGGCTGGGCAGGCCGTCGGAGGTGGGGGCAAGACCCAACATGGGTGTTCAGGCAGTGACGTTGAGGAGGCGGCCGGTGGTCTGGCCTTGGGTGTTGACGACCGGCTTGGGGGGCTCTTCCTTGTTCAGCAGTTGCGCTTCAGCCTGAAGCTTCTGCTCCTGCGCCTTGACCGCCACGTCTTCTTCCGGCTTCTTTTCGGCCGCCTGCGCCTTCATGGTTTCGCGGGCCATCAGGGTGGTGGAGGAGATTTCCATGGTGCGGTGCGTCCCAAACGTTAATCTTGCTGAAACACTGTAAGGTCAGGCTCCAGGGCTGTCAAGGCAAGTGTCCGGGTGGATGGCAAGGGGATGAGAGGAGATTTGGATGGTGCAACGACGTGACCTGGTGCGGCTGGCCGCCGCCTCGGCCAGTACGCTCTGGCTGCCGCGCAGCAGCTGGAGCCAGCCGCGCCTCACGGCTGACCCGTTTGCGCTGGGCGTGGCCAGCGGCTCGCCGACGCACGACTCGGTCGTGCTGTGGACGCGCCTGTTGAGCGCCGAGCCGCTTGCCAGCGCAGCGACGGTGCGCTGGGAGATGGCGCATGACGAGGGCTTTACCCGCATCGCCCGGCAGGGCCAGGTGCAGGCCCTGCCGGAGCTGGCGCATGCCGTGCATGCCGAGGTGACGGGGCTGGCGCCGGACCGCTGGTACTTCTACCGCTTCATGCTGGGCGACGCCGTCAGCCCCACGGGGCGCACCCGTACCTTCCCGGCGCCCGAAGCCCGTGTGAACCGCCTGCGCCTGGGCTATGCCTCCTGCCAGCGCTGGGAGCACGGCTACTACGCGGCTTGGCGCCACATGCGCGCCGAGCAGCTTGATGCCGTGCTGTTCCTGGGCGACTACATCTATGAGTACCCCAGCCTGCCGAACGCCGTGCGTCCGGTCACTGGCGGCTGGGTGCTGACGCTCGACGACTACCGCCAGCGCTACGCCCTGCACAAGAGCGATACCGATCTGCAGGCCATGCACGCCGCCTGTCCGTGGCTCATGACCTGGGACGACCACGAGGTGCAGAACGACTACGCCGGCTTGCACGAGGGCAGCGGCGTGCTCGGCATGGGCAGCGTGCCGGACTTTGCCGCGCGCCGCGCCGCTGCCTACCAGGCCTATTACGAGCACATGCCGCTGCGCGCTTCGGTGCTGACGCAAAGCCTGGCCGGGCTGGCGCGTGGTGCCGAGATGCGTCTCTACGGCCAGGTGTCGTTCGGCCGGTTGGCCACGCTTTACCTGCTCGACTCCCGCCAGTACCGCGACCGCCAGCCCTGCCTGAAGAACGGCAAGCCGGGCGGCAGCCTGGTCGACCCGGCGGCTTGCGCAAGCTGGAGTGATGCGCAGCGCAGCTACCTGGGCGCGGTGCAGGAGCAATGGATCGAGCGTGCCTTGGCGCGCTCCGGCGGCCAGTGGAACGTGCTGGGGCACCAAACCCTGTTCGGCCTGCGCGATGCCCAACCAGGCCCCGGCCAGCGCTTGTGGAACGACGGCTGGGACGGCTATGCCGCCGCGCGGACGCGTCTGACGAACGCCTTGCAGCAGCACCGTGTCAGCAACCCGGTGCTGCTGGGCGGCGACGTGCACGAAAACTGGGTGGGCCATGTGCTGGCCGACTACGCCAACCCGGCCAGCACCCCGGTGGGCGTGGAGTTCTGCGGCACCAGCATCAGCTCGCGCGCGGGCGGGGCCAACAAGGTGGGGGAGCGGCTGGCCGAGAACCCGCACTTCGTCTTTGGCGACGGCCAGCACCGTGGTTATGGCGTGGCGGAGTTCACTCCGGGCGGCCTCACCACCACGCTGCGGGCGGTGGAGGACGCCACACGCCCGGATTCCGGCATCAAGACGCTGGCGCGCTTTGCCGTTGCGCCGGGTCGGCCGCAGATCGAACGCGCCTGATGGGGCAAGAACTCAGAAGCGCTGCGCCAGCCACAGGCGCAGCCGCATGCCCGCTTCGGTGGTGTAGCCCACCGCCGCATGGCGGATGTGGCCGTCGGCATCGAGCACGATGAAGGCCGGTACGGCTTTCAGGCCGTAGCGCGCGGCCAGGCTGCCATCCGCATCGACCGCGGTCAGCCAGGGCAGGCCGCGGGCGTTCAGCTCGCGCGCCACGCGCGCGGCGTCGCCAGAGCGCATGGCGATGGTCAGCACCGGCCAGTCTTGCTGCACGGCGCTCACGCTGCCTTCTTCCATGCGGCAGATCGGGCACCACTCGGCCCAGACGTGCAACGCCACGGCGCGGCCTGGGTGTTGTGCGCGCCAAGCGTCGAGGGAGATCTCTGTCGGCGCACCGGCCAGGGGCGCGCTGAAGGCCGGTGCCGGGCCGGACGGAATGTGGCGCGTCTGCCAGGCGTTGACGCCCCAGCCCACCGCCAGGATCAGCAGCAGCGTCCCCGCGTGGGAACGCCAGTCGGTCAGCCAGCGCCACAGGGCGAGGGCGGCGCGCTGCAGCGGCGGGGGCATGGCGGATTTCAGCGCAGGATCTCCAGCAGGCGGTCCAGGCCACCACTGTTGATGGCCACCATGGCCTGTTCGCGCACCTTGGGCTTGGCGTGGTAGGCCACCGACAGGCCGGCCTCGCCCATCATGGGCAGGTCGTTGGCGCCGTCGCCCATGGCGATGGCCTGCTGTGGGCGGATGCCCATCTGCTCGCAGGTCTGCAGCAGCATGCGGCGTTTCTCAGCGCCGTCGCAGATGTCGCCCCAGGGCTGGTCGACCAGGCGGCCGGTGAGGGCACCGTCCTGCACGTCGAGCACGTTGGAGCGGGTGTAGTCGATGGCCAGCAGGTCGCGCACGCGGTCGGTGAAGAAGGTGAAGCCGCCGCTGACCAGCAGCACCTTCATCCCCACGGCCTTGCAGGCGGCCACCAGATCGGCCGCCCCGGGGTTCAGGCGCAGGCGCTGTTCGTACACGGCAGCCATGTCTGCCAGCGTCACGCCCTTGAGCAGGGCGACGCGGCGGCGCAGGCTTTCCTTGAAGTCGGCAATCTCGCCGCGCATGGCGGCTTCGGTGATGGCGGCCACCTCGGCCTTGCGGCCGACGGCGTCGGCAATCTCGTCCACGCACTCGATGTTGATCAGCGTGGAGTCCATGTCGAAGGCGATGAGCTTGTAGTCGCTCAGGCGCTGCGGGACGGCGATGCCTTGGATGACGAGGCCGGGGGCAATTTCTTGGGCGTTCATGGTGACGGACGGACTCATGCAGTGGTTTGTTCGGTGGTGGGCTGGCCGAGCGAGCGCAGCACGTCGCGCACCAGGTGGGCACGCGCCTTGGGGTCGGGCAGTTCGCGCTCGATGCGCAGTTTCTCGTTGCCAGCCAGCTTGATGTGGCGGTTCTTCTGGATCAGCTCGATCACGCGCATCGCGTCCACCGGCGCATCCTTCTTGAAGGTGATGGTGATCAGGTGCGGCGCGGCGTCGACCTTGACCACGCCGTAGGGTTTGGCAATGACGCGCAGGCGATGCACGTCGATCAGCGTCTGTGTCTGCGCCGGCAGCTTGCCGAAGCGGTCGACGATCTCCTCCATCAGCGCATCGATCTGCTCGGTGGTCTTGGCCGTGGCCAGCTTCTTGTAGAAGGACAGGCGCATGTGCACGTCGCCACAGTAGTCGTCCGGCAGCAGGGCGGGGGCGTGCAGGTTGATGTCGGTGGTGGCGCTCATGGGCGAGAGCAGGTCCGGCTCCTTGCCTTCCTTCAGGCTCTTCACGGCCTCGCTCAGCATCTCGTTGTAGAGCTGGAAGCCCACCTCGAGCATGTTGCCGCTCTGGTTCTCGCCCAGCACCTCGCCGGCGCCGCGGATTTCCAGGTCGTGCATGGCGAGGTAGAAGCCCGAGCCCAGTTCCTCCATCTGCTGGATGGCGTCCAGCCGCTGCGACGCCTGCTTGGTGAGGCTCTCCTTGTCCGGCACCAGCAGGTAGGCATAGGCCTGGTGGTGGCTGCGACCCACGCGGCCGCGCAGTTGGTGCAGTTGGGCCAGGCCGAACTTGTCGGCGCGGGAGATGACGATGGTGTTGGCCGAGGGCACGTCGATGCCGGTCTCGATGATGGTCGAGCACAGCAGCAGGTTGAAGCGCTGGGCCACGAAGTCGCGCATCACGGCTTCCAGCTGGCGCTCGGGCATCTGGCCGTGGGCGACGGCAATGCGCGCTTCCGGCAGCAGCTCCTCCAGCCGTGCGCGCCGGTTCTCGATGGTCTCGACCTCGTTGTGCAGGAAATAGACCTGGCCGCCGCGTTTCAGTTCGCGCAGCACCGCCTCGCGGATCACGCCCTTGTCCTCGTTGCGCACAAAGGTCTTGATGGCCAGGCGGCGTTGCGGCGCGGTGGCAATCACACTCAGGTCGCGCAGGCCTTCGAGTGCCATGCCCAGGGTGCGCGGAATCGGTGTGGCGGTGAGCGTCAGCACGTCCACCTCGGCGCGCAGGGCCTTGACGGCCTCCTTGTGGCGCACGCCAAAGCGGTGCTCCTCGTCGATGATGAGCAGGCCCAGGTTCTTGAACTTGGTGTCCTGGCTCAGCAGTTTGTGCGTGCCGACCACGATGTCCACCGTGCCGTCGGCAATGCCCTTGAGCGCGGCCGTGATTTCCTTGCCGGAGCGGAAACGGCTCATCTCGGCGATCTTCACCGGCCACTTGGAGAAACGGTCTACCAGTGTCTGGTAATGCTGTTCGGCCAAGAGCGTGGTGGGGGCGAGGAAGGCCACCTGCCGCCCGCCGGTGACGGCCACGAAGGCCGCGCGCAGCGCCACTTCGGTTTTGCCAAAGCCCACGTCGCCACAGACCAGCCGGTCCATCGGGCGCGGGCTGATCATGTCCTGGATCACGGCGTGGATGGCGGCGCGCTGGTCGACGGTTTCCTCGAAGCCGAAGTCGTTTGCGAAGACCTCGTAGTCCTTGGCCGAGAAGCGGAAGGCATGGCCCTCGCGCGCGGCGCGGCGGGCATAGATGTTGAGCAGCTCGGCCGCGGCGTCGCGGATCTGCTCGGCCGCACGGCGCTTGGCCTTTTCCCACTGGCCGGAGCCGAGCTTGTGCAGCGGCGCCTCGTCGGCGCTCACCCCCGTGTAGCGGCTGATCAGCTGCAGCTGGCTGACCGGTACGTAGAGCACGGCCTTGTCGGCGTATTCGAGATGCAGGAACTCCTGCAGCTCGGGGCTGCCATCGGCGTTGGTGCCGCCGCCGACATTCATGTTGACCAAGCCCCGGTAGCGGCCGATGCCGTGCTGGGCATGCACCACCGGGTCGCCCACGTTGAGTTCGGACAGGTCCTTGATCAACGCCTCGACGTCGCTGACCTGCTCCTGCTTCTTGCGGCGGCGCGTGGTGGGGCCGGCGGCGAACAGCTCGGTCTCGGTGACGAGGTCGATGCCGGACTCCAGCCAGCCGAAGCCGACATTGAGCGCGGCGGTGGCGATGCCTATCTTTTCCTCGCTGGCCTGGAACTCGGCCAGCGAGTCGAAGGCGGGCGGCACCAGGCTGCTGGCGCGCAGGAAGTCGAGCAGGCTCTCGCGCCGGCCGTCGCGCTCGGCCAGCAGCAGCACGCGGTGCTGGGTGTTGCGCACGGGCGCCTTGAGG
>JAYRLJ010000086.1:0-9429 GCA_041905305.1 Hylemonella sp.
GCGTTCCGGCTGGTGGCGGTAGAGCAGCCAGGCAAAGCCGGCCGTCCACAGCGGGTAGGTGTTGAAGGTCAGCAGCGCCAGGGCCACCGGCAGACGCGCCACGGCGGCGTACAGGCACAGGCTCTGCACCGCCACCAGGGCGCCGATGACCAGCAGGAAGCGGCGCTGGCGCGGATCGAGCCGACGCGGCACACCCTGCCACAGCACCAGCAGCGCTACCACCGCGGCGGTGATCAGGCTGCGCACGGTGACGGCCGTGGCCACGTCCAGCCCGTGGTTGAAGGCCAGCCGTGCTGCCACGTGGTTGGCCCCGAACAGGCAGGCCAGCAGCAGCAAGGTGACGAAGGCCGTGCGGTTGAGCGCCAGTGGTGTTGGCGTCATAAGACATCGAGCGGCGCCGGGCCGCCCCAAGGCGCGAGGGCCCCACCTCCAGCGAAGCGCAGGGCGGACCTGCGCGGGGGCAGCGAGGACACGCCAGTGCCGAGCGTGGGGGCCATCAATAAAGCTCGCGCTCGCGCGCGTGCAGGCGCGCCAGGCCGAGCAGCGCGTCGGTGTAGGGCGTGGCCACACTGGTCAGCGCGCCGAGCTCGTGCACCACCGTGACCAGTGCGTCGAGTTCCACGGCACGGCCGGCTTCCACGTCCTGCAGCATCGAGGTCTTGAAGGCGCCGAGCTTGCGTGTTACGGCGTGCCGGTCTTCCGGCTCCTGATCAATGGCGATGCCCAGGCGCGCGCCGATCTCCTTGGCCTCCAGCATGACGCTGGAGATGAAGCCGCGCACCAGGTCGTCGTTCATGATCTTGTCGGTGGTGGCACCGGTCAGCGCGCTGATCGGGTTGACCGTCATGTTGCCCCAGAGCTTGAACCAGATGTCCTTCTGGATCTGCGGCGACACCTCCACGTCAAAGCTGGCCTGGGTCAGCAGTTGCGCCAGCTGCTGCACGCGCACGCTGTCACCGCCGGCGGGTTCGCCGATGATGAGCCGGTTGCCGAAGTGGTGCTGCACATAACCCGGCAGTTTGAGCGAACAGCTGGCGTGCACCACGCCGCCGACCACATGCGCTGTGGGAATGGCGGCCGCAATCTCGCCCCGCGGGTCGATGGTCTTGAGCGCGGTGCCGGCCCAGGCGCCACCGAAACCCTGCAGGAACCACCAGGGAACGCCGTTCATGGCGGTCAGCACCACCGTGTCGGGGCCGAGCAGCGGGGCGATGCGGCGCGCCACCTCCGGAAGCGCCGGTGCCTTGACGGCAATCACCACCAGGTCCTGCACGCCGAGCTCGGCCGGCTCGCTGCTGGCACGTACGGTGACAGTGGTCTCCACCGCGCCGTGCTGGCAGCGCAGGCCGTGGCGCTTGAGCGCGTCCAGCGTGGCGCCGCGCGCCACCACGTTCACATGGCAGCCGGCACCGCCCAGGCGCGCGCCGATCCAGCCACCAATGGCGCCGGCGCCGTAGATGCAGACCTGCTTGAATCTGTTGTGAGGCATTTTGGTCTCTGGCCCTTGTTGAATAAGCGTAATCAGCAACTGTTTTGATAGCAATCTGGTTTGACGGCCAGAACCCGGATCAGTAGGTCTGAACGGCCGACGCGGCCAGCCGCAGCCCGACCTTGAAGCTGGAAGCCAGCGCGCTGGTCTGACGCGCCAGGATCTGCGTGTCCAGCCCGACGGCAACAAAGGTGGCGCCCAGGGCCAGGTAGTGGCGCGCCAGCGATTCGTCGCTGGTCAGGATGCCGGCCGCCTTGCCGCTTTTGACGATGCGCCGGATGGCGTCGTCGATGGCCTGCTGCACTTCGGGGTGCGCCGCATTGCCCACATGACCCAGCGAGGCCGAGAGGTCGGCCGGGCCGATGAAGACGCCGTCGACCCCGGGTGTGGCAGCAATGGCTTCCAGGTGGTCCAGCGCGGTACGCGTTTCGGCCTGCACCAGCAGGCAGATCTGTGCGTTGGCCTCCTTGGCGTAATTGGGGTAGCGGCCCCAACGCGAGGCGCGTGCACCGGCCATGCCGCGGATGCCGCCCAGGCCGTCGTCTTGCGGGTAGCGCGTGGCGCGTACCAGCGCGGCGGCTTGCTCGGGCGTGTCGACCATCGGCACCAGCAGGGTCTGCACGCCGAGGTCCAGGTACTGCTTGATCAACGCCGCGCCGGCTTCGCCATGGCCGAAGGGCACGCGCGCAATCGGGTGCGTGGCGGGGTAGCCCGCCACAGCCTGCAGTTGCGCCAGCAGGCTGCTCAGGTCGTTCGGGGCGGGTTCGCCATCGAGCAGCAGCCAGTCAACACCGGCGCCGGCGCAGATTTCCGTGGTGTAGGCGTGGGCCAGGCCGACCCACAGGCCGATCTGGGCCTGGCGCTGCCGCAGCGCCTGTTTGAAGGGGTTGAGGGGGGTATTCATGGTGGCGAGGGGTTCCAGTGTGCTGGCACTCTACCGCGATTGCCGGCGGTCGGCGACCTCGTCAGCTGTAATTGCATACAGTATCATGCGCCGCATGGCCAAGGAAAAAACCATCTACACCTGCAACGAGTGCGGCGGCACCAGCCCGCGCTGGCTGGGCAAGTGCCCGCACTGCACTGCCTGGAACACGCTGATCGAGTCCGTGGCCGAGAGCACGGCGCCGGCCAAGAACCGCTTTGCCGCCCTGGCCAAGACGGCCGAGGTCACTGCCCTGGCCGACATCGAGGCCACCGATGTCGATCGCACGCCGACCGGCCAGGACGAACTGGACCGCGTGCTCGGCGGCGGCATCGTCGAGGGCGGGGTGGTGTTGATCGGCGGCGACCCGGGCATCGGCAAGTCGACCTTGCTGCTGCAGGCGTTGGATGCGCTGCAACGCACCGGCAACAAAACACTCTACGTGACGGGCGAGGAGAGCGGTGCCCAGGTTGCACTGCGTGCGCGGCGCCTGGGGCTGGATGGCTCGCAGGTGCAGGTGCTGGCCGAGATCCAGCTGGAGAAGATCCTGGCGACCATCGAGGCCACGCAACCCGCGATTGCCGTGATCGACTCGATCCAGACCGTCTATTCCGAGCAGCTCACCTCGGCACCGGGCTCGGTGGCGCAAGTGCGCGAGTGCGCGGCGCACCTGACGCGCGCGGCCAAGGCCGGTGGCACGGCCATCGTGCTGGTCGGCCACGTCACCAAAGAGGGGGCGCTGGCCGGCCCGCGCGTGCTGGAGCACATGGTGGACACCGTGCTGTACTTCGAGGGCGACACGCATTCGAGCTTCCGTCTCATCCGTGCCATCAAGAACCGCTTCGGCGCCGTCAACGAGATCGGCGTCTTTGCCATGACGGAAAAGGGCCTCAAGGGCGTGACCAACCCGAGTGCCATCTTCCTGAGCCAGCACGCCGAGCCGGTGCCGGGCAGCTGTGTGATGGTCACACTCGAAGGCACGCGCCCGATGCTGGTCGAGATCCAGGCGCTGGTGGACAGTGGCGGCCCGTCGCCACGGCGCCTGTCGGTCGGCCTGGAGCGAGACCGGCTGGCCATGCTGCTGGCGGTGCTGCACCGCCATGCGGGGGTGGCCTGCATGGACCAGGATGTGTTTGTCAACGCCGTTGGCGGCGTGCGCATCAGCGAGCCGGCGGCCGACCTGGCGGTGATGCTGTCCATCACCTCGTCCCTGCGCGGCAAGGCGCTGCCCAAGGGCTTCATCGCCTTCGGCGAGGTGGGGCTGGCGGGCGAGGTGCGGCCGGCACCGCGTGGCCAGGAGCGGCTGAAGGAGGCGGCCAAGCTAGGCTTCAGCGTGGCCGTGGTGCCCAAGGCCAATGCGCCGAAGAAAGCCATTGAGGGACTGACCATCCACCCGGTGGAGCGGGTGGAGCAAGCGCTGGAAGTGGTGCGCGCGCTCACCTGACGAGAGCGCGGCCCGGGTTCAGTCGCGCACGATGGTCTCGCCCGCGTTGCGCACCTTGTCGCCCACCAGCAGGCCCGGGTCCTGCGCAAATTCGAAGCTGCGGCGGTTGCCGTCCTGGTACTGCACCGTCACCTGCCAGACCTTGTGGGTGCGCACTTTCTCCTCGATCTTCTTGCCGGCGTAGGCGCCGCCAATGGCGCCGGCAATCGTGGCCAGATCCTTGCCGCTGCCCTGGCCGATCTGCTGGCCCAGCAAGGCGCCGGCGGCGCCACCGCCGATGATGCCGATCGCACCGCCTTCACCCTGCTTCTCCACCACATGGATCGACACCACCTTGCCGCAGTCCGGGCAGGTCACCGGTGCCGGCGATGCTGTGGTGGCGGTCGGCGCCGCACGCGTGGCGGTGCTGCTGGCCGTCATGCGCGCTTTGGCTTCGGCCAGCGTCTTGTCGTACTCGGCCTTGGCGTCGCGCCGGCATTGCAGGCGGGCGCTGGTAGTGGGCTCGTCCGCGCACAGCTTGAGGTCGCTGTCGTAGCGGGTCTTGGCGGCCTTGCTATCGGCCGCGTACTGGGCCTTGGCGTCGGCCGTCTGGGCGACGGCCACGTAAGTCAGGGTGCTCAGCGCGAGGGCGCTGGCCAGAAGCAGAGTGGATCGTTGCATGGGAACTCCCGTTGAGATGCGGTTCAGTGCCAAGAATAGCCCCGTGGGCGCGCCGCACCAAGCCGGGTACACGTGTGTCTTGACATGCATCAATCATCGGGCGCGACTTTGGCGCAGAATCATCGGTACTCCCTGGCTCGTCACCGTTTCGGAACCGTCCCATGAACTGGCTGCGCAAACTCCCTGGCTCGCGTCGTGCCGCGACGGGGTGGGAGTGGGCGCTGTGGCGCAAGCTGCCGCTGATCTGGCTGGTCGGCACGGCACTACCCTTGTTGGCCTTGGCGGCGCTGCACGGGTGGGTGGATGCCTCGACGGCGGCCGGTCTGCGCCGCCTGCAGATGGCCGACTACATCGTGTTCGGGCTGGTGCTATTCCACTGGTCGCTGGTGGTCACGGCCGCCATCGGCTGTGCCATCGTGATGGTGATGAAAGGCCCGGCCTATGCCGCCGACAGCTACACCGTTTCGCACAGCGACCGGCCGAGGCAAGCCCCGCCGGATGATCCAGCCTAGCCGCACCTTGCGGCTGCGTTAAGAAAAGCTTAATCCTGCCTGCCTACGATGAAGTCCATGGAGGTTCTATGGACAGATTGACGTCGTGGGTGCGCACCGGGATTCTGCTCGGCGCGACCTTGGGTTCCCTGGCGCAGGCCGCCACGCCGGCCGAGCAGCTGGCCAGCTACGTAGCCCAGGCGGGTGCCGCCGCACAACCAGTACGTGGGCAGCAGTTCTTCACCAGCCGACACGGCCAGGAGTGGAGTTGCGCCTCCTGCCACGCCAACATGCCCGGCGCGGAAGGCAAGCATGCCAGCACCGGCAAGACCATCGCGCCGCTGGCGCCTGCCTTCAATCCCCAGCGCTTCACCGACGTGGCCAAGACCGAGAAATGGTTCAAGCGCAACTGCAACGACGTGCTGGGCCGTGCGTGCACGGCCGGCGAGAAGGCCGACGTGCTGGCCTGGCTGCTGACGCTCAAGCCCTGAGCGGCAACCCCGAGACGAAAGAGACCGACCATGAAACGACCTGACCTGCACCGACTCGCACTGGCCGGCGTACTGCTGGGCGCGGCGCTTGCGCATGCCGACGACGGCGGCGCCCGTGTTCCGCTGCTGCCCAAGTACCAGCAGGAATGTGCCGCCTGCCACGTGGCCTACCCGCCGGGCATGCTGCCCGCCGCCTCCTGGCAACGGCTGATGGGCGGGCTAGACAAGCACTACGGGACCGACGCCTCGCTCGACGCTGCCAGCGTGCGCGAGATTGGCGGTTGGCTGCAGACGCATGCCGGCACCTACAAGCGTGTGCGAGATGTGCCGCCGCAGGACCGCATCACCGAGTCGGCCTGGTTCGTGCGCAAGCACCGCGAGGTGGATCCGCTGATCTGGAAGCACTCCGCGGTCAAGAGCCCCGCCAACTGCAGCGCTTGCCATACCCGAGCCGACAACGGCAGTTTCAAGGAGCGGGAGATCACCTTTCCCAAAGGGTTGGACGAGCGCTTTCGCCGCCACTGGCCCCGCTGAACACAGGAGTTATCAACCATGAATGCGACGACATCATTGAACGAAACAGGCGCTGCAGTCCGTCCGACCAGTACCCCTTCGCGCCGCGTGGTGGACGCGCCGACCCGCATGTTCCACTGGCTGTTCGCCCTGAGCTTTCTGGGTGCCTACCTCACGGCCGATGGTGAGCGCTGGCGCCTGCTGCACGTCACCTTGGGCTACACCATGGCCGGGCTGCTGGCGTTCCGTGTGATCTATGGCTTGGTTGGTCCGCGACCGGCGCGCCTGTCGCTGCTGCTGCGCAAGCTCGGCGGCTGGCCGCAGTGGGTGCAGTCGGCGCTCTCGGCCGTGCGTGGCACGGGCGCCGGCACGGTGAACTGGCGGCAGGGCCAGTATCTGCTGATGGCGCTGGCGGTGGTGAGCCTGCTGGTGCTGGTGCTGCCGCTCACGCTGTCGGGTTACGCCACCTACAACGACTGGGGCGGTGACTGGCTGGAGGAGTTGCACGAGCTCGTGGGCAATGCCTTCCTGCTGGTGGTGCTGAGCCACCTGGCCTTGATCGCTGCCTTGAGTGTCCTGCGCCGCAAGAACATGGCCATGCACATGATCAGCGGCCGGGTCGAAGGCCGCGGGCCGGATCTGGTGCCGCGCAACCACGGTTGGCTGGCCGCCCTGCTGCTGGCTGCGGTGCTGGCCTTCTGGGCCTGGGAATGGCAGCAGTCGCCGCATGGGCTGATCTCTGCCGCTGCCTGGAGCCAGTCGGCGCAGCACGGCCGCGATGATGACTGAGCGCCGTACGGTGCAAGAATAGCGTCTACTGAACAAGGGCCGAGACCAGACATGCGCATCCTGCTGGTGGAAGACGATCCGATGCTGGGCGACGGCCTGCGGGCCGGCCTGCGCCAGCTCGGCTTTCAGGTGGACTGGGTGCGTGATGGCGAGGCCGCCGAGCGCGAACTGGCCTCAGGCGTCTACGCCGCGGGTGTGCTCGACCTGGGCCTGCCGCGCAAGGATGGTCTGGAGGTGCTGCAGGCGCTGCGTACGCGCGGCGTGGCCACACCGGTGCTGGTGCTGACCGCGCGCGATGCGGTGCCCGACCGCATCCGCGGCCTCGACCTGGGGGCTGACGACTACGTGGTGAAGCCGGTCGACCTGCATGAACTGGGCGCGCGGCTGCGCTCCCTGGTGCGGCGTGCGCACGGCCAGATGCAGGACAGCCTGCGCAGCGGCGCGGTGGTGCTGGAGCCGGCGGCGCGCCGCGTCAGCCTGAACGGTCAGGCGGTGGCGCTCTCAACGCGTGAGTTCGACCTGCTCCATGCCCTGATGCGCAACGCCGGGCGCGTCATGTCGCGCGAGCAGCTGGAAGAGCAGCTCTACAGCTGGGGGCACGAAGTGGACAGCAACGCGGTGGAGGTGCACATCCACCACCTGCGCCGCAAGCTGCAGCCGGAGCTGATCCAGACGGTGCGCGGTGTCGGTTACGTCGTGCTGCGTGACATGGAGACGGCATGAACGGCCTGCGTTCACTCCGTTCGCTGCAGGCGCGTTTGCTGGCGTTGGTGCTCGGGGTGGTTACCGGCGTGTGGTTGGCCGCTGCGGGGATGACCTGGGTCGACGCGCGCCATGAACTCGACGAACTGCTGGACGGCCACTTGGCCCAAGCCGCGGCGCTGCTGGTGGTGCAGCAAGGGGGGGAGGTGGACCATGACGGCGACGAGGTGGCCGACGCGCCCTCGCTGCACAAATACGCGCCCCGGGTGGCCTTTCAGGTTTTCCATGAAGGTCAGCTCACCATGCGCTCGGCCAATGCCGGCCTGACGCCGATGGCCGACATCCACCGCGGCTATACCACCGTGCGCCTGGGCGATGGCGTCGAATGGCGCGTCTTTGCCGCGCAGGGTCATGAGCGCGATGTGCAGGTCTATGTGGGCGAGCAGAACGCGTCGCGCAGCGCCATCCTGTGGGCCGTTCTGCGCAGTGTGCTGTGGCCGATGGTGTTCGCCTTGCCGCTGCTGGCGCTGGCCGGCTGGTGGGCGGTGTACCAAGGCCTGCTGCCCTTGCGCCAATTGAGCGATGCCCTGCGTCGCAGGCGCCCGGAGGCGCTGGAGCCGGTGGTGTTGCGCGATCTGCCGTCGGAGATGCAGCCGCTGGTGCAGGCACTCAATGGCTTGTTCGAGCGCATCGACCGCATGGTGGCATCCGAACGCCGCTTCACGGCCGATGCCGCGCACGAGCTGCGCACGCCGATCGCCGCCATCCGCACCCAGGCCCAGGTGGCGCTGGGCGCCGGTGCCGATGATGCGCAGCGCCAGCATGCCTTGCAGGCCACGCTGGCCGGTTGTGACCGGGCCACCCGGCTGGTCGAGCAGCTGCTGACGCTGGCGCGCCTGGAGGCGGCGCCGGCCGAGGCCGCCGCTGCGGTGGAGCTGGGTGAACTGGCACGCCAGGTGACGGCCGAACTGGCGCCGCTGGCGCTGGCGCGGCGCCAGACCCTGGCCCTGGAGGCACCGGCATCCTGTCGCGTCACCGGCAACCCGGTGCTGCTGGGCGTCCTGTTGCGCAACCTGATCGACAACGCGATGCGCTACAGCCCGGACGAGGCGCAGATCCGCGTGACGGTGGCGAGTGAGCCGGAGGCGGCCGTCCTGGGTGTGGAAGACAGCGGCACAGGCATGTCTGAGCCTGACATGGCCCGCCTGGGGGAGCGCTTCTTCCGTGTCCCTGGCCATGAGCGGCCGGGCAGCGGCTTGGGCTGGTCCATTGTCAAGCGCATTGCCGCCGTGTCAGGTGCGCAGGTGCAGGTGGCCCGCTCGGACACGCTGAACGGGGCGTGGCGTGCCGTGCGTCAAAATCGCGGCATGCAAATCCAGAAAATCTTCGTACCGCTGCTGAGCGTGGTCTTGGTGGTTGCGGCCTACCGTGCCTACGGCTGGCCCGGCGTGGCCATTGCCGTTGGCGCGCTGGTCATGTGGCTGCTGCTGCACTTCACCCGCATGCTGCAGGTGCTCAAGCGCGCCGCCGACCGGCCGCTCGGCTTTGTCGACAGCGCGGTCATGCTCCATGCCAAGCTCAAGCCCGGCATGACGCTGCTGCACGTGGTGGCCATGACCCGCGCGCTGGGTGAGTTGACCAGCCCGAAAGACAGCCAGCCCGAGTTGTTCCGCTGGACCGACGGCTCGGATTCCTCGGTGACCTGCGAGTTCGTGGGCGGCAAACTGGTGCGCTGGGAGTTGCAGCGTCCGGCCCAGGCTGAAGCCAGCGAGCCCCCGGCGGCGCCAGCCCCGTAAAATCACCTCTTTGCCCGCCGAACGGCGCCCGCCTTCGCAAGCCTAGTTAAGGAAAGAACCGATGAGCCCCCTACCGACCTCGATGTCCGACCGTGACGGAAAAATCTGGATGGACGGCCAGATGGTGGACTG
>JAYRLJ010000086.1:9439-10342 GCA_041905305.1 Hylemonella sp.
AGATCCACGTGCTGACCCATACCCTGCACTACGGCTGCGGCGCCTTCGAGGGCGTGCGGGCCTACAACACCGTCAACGGCACGGCCATTTTCCGGCTGCAGGAGCACACCGAGCGCCTGTTCAACAGCGCGAAGATCCTGCGCATGAAGATCCCGTTCACCATGGAGCAGGTCAACGAGGCGCAGAAGGCCGTGGTGCGTGAGAACAAGCTGGAGAGCTGCTACCTCCGCCCGCTGACCTGGATTGGCGACAAGAAGCTGGGCGTGAGCCCCAAGGGCAACACCATCCACCTCATGGTGGCGGCTTGGGCCTGGGGTGCTTACCTGGGCGAGGAAGGTCTCAAGCGCGGCATCCGCGTCAAGACCTCCAGCTACACGCGCCACCACGTCAACATCACCATGACGCAGGCCAAGGCGGTGAGCAACTACAGCAACTCCATTCTGGCCAACATGGAAGCCACGGACGACGGCTATGACGAGGCGCTGCTGCTCGACTCCGCCGGCTTCGTGTCCGAAGGCGCGGGCGAGAACATCTTCATCGTCAAGAACGGCGTCATCTACACGCCCGACCTGTCGGCCGGTGCCCTGAACGGCATCACGCGCAACACCATCTTCCACATCGCCAAGGACCTGGGCTTGGAGATCGTGCAAAAGCGCATCACGCGCGACGAGGTCTACATCGCTGACGAGGCCTTCTTCACCGGCACCGCCGCTGAAGTGACGCCGATCCGGGAACTGGACCGCGTGGAAATCGGCATCGGTTCGCGCGGCCCGATCACGGAGAAGATCCAGAACGCCTTCTTCGACATCGTCAACGGCCGCAACGCAAAGTACTCGCACTGGTTGACGAAGGTTTGAAACATGAGCAAACAGACGGTTGAATTGCTGGCCAAGGACCTGAACC
>JAYRLJ010000480.1:0-1944 GCA_041905305.1 Hylemonella sp.
CGGCATGGCCTGCCTGCAGCGCCAGCTCTGGGGCAAGGCCCAGCAGATGCTCATGCAAGCCGCACAAGGCTTGCAGGACACCGGTCTGCACCGCAATGCCTGGCGCGCGTTGGCCGAACTGGCCGAGCGGCGTGGCGACACCGAGGCGGCTCAACAGGCCTACCGCCGCGCCGCAGCCCCCTGAATGCCGGTGATGTCACCACAGCGAATGCACCCGACGTTTGGCTGTGTTCGCGCATTCCCCCGGGCCTTGGTGGCTTCCTTGTGGGTCGTCCTGACGTCGCTGCAGGTTCATGCGCATGACACCTGGCTGAGTCCGGTCAGGCCGCCCGCGACGGGGCAGGACACGGTCCTGGAGATCAGTACCGGGAACCGCTACCCGACTCAGGAGTTTGGCGCCACGTTGGAAAGCATCGCCCAATCGGCCTGTGTGGACAGCCAAGGTCGCAGCGTGGCGTTGCGTCCAGCCCAGGCCACCGAGAAGTGGACCCAGTTCCGTGCGCGACCTTCCGCACCGGCGATCGGGCTGGCTTGTTGGGTGGAAATCCGCCCGTTCGAGATCGAATTGCCTCCGCACCTGATCGAGGTCTACCTGGCCGAGATCCGCGCCTCGACCGCCTTGCGTGCGACCTGGGCGGACCTGGCAGCACGCAAGCTGCCTTGGCTCGAGAGTTTCCGGAAGTTTGCCCGTATCGAGCTGGCGGAGTCCAGGCCGTTGAGCCCGGAGCAGCGTGCGCAACTGCGCAAACCCGCGGGCCTGGCACTGGAGCTGGTGTTGTTGGGCACGCAGCCGGTGGCCGTGGGTGAAGAACTGGAGTTCCAGGTGCTGCGCGACGGCCAGCCGTTGCCGGGGTTTCAGGTGGAGCTGCAGACGGCCCAAAGCCCGCTGGGCATCTGGCGCGAAACCGATGCCCAGGGCAAATTGAGGCACCGGCTGCCATTTGCCGGACGCTGGCTGCTGCGCGGGGTCGATTTGCGACTGTCCCCGCGCGATGCGACGCGTTGGGAAAGCCGCTTCGTCACCCTGGCGCTGGACGTGCAGTCCGCCCAAGGCACGCCGGGCAGCGCCGGCAAGCCCTGACGGCTTGCCGGGGCGGCGGGCATCAGCCTGCGGTCGACTCGAACGGCAGTTGCATCTCGCGCAGGTCGCGCCGCGTTTCCACCAGAACCAGCGGGCCTTCGTCGATCACTACCACTGGCGGCCGCTCGCGCGGCACATGGATGGGCTTGGGCTCGGCGGCGATCGCGGCACGCACCGCGGCGACCTTGTCGGCGTCTGAATTGATCCACTGCAGGCCAGAGCTTTCAGCGATCTGTTGCAGGCTGGACAACGGCAACTCGAACGGCTGTACCCGGGGCAGTGCTCGTCCGCCGGCGGCCGCAGGCACGGAGGGTGCCACTGCAACCACTGGGTTCGCTACTGAATTGATAGCAAACTGCGCAGGTTCGGCGAGGGCTGGAGCCCCAAGTGGTTCTGCAATCTGGCCTGGCGCCGAATGGGCATCCATGGGGGCGGCTGCCTGGCCTTCGCGGGGGGCGCGGTCGCCCCGTTCGCGGCGGTCGCGACCATAGCGGTCGCGCGACCGGCGCTCGCGGCGCTGCTCTTCACCGGCCTGCGGTCCTGCACCATCGGTGGTCAACACGGCAGTGCCCTCGGCCACGGGTGCTTCGCCCGAGGCCGCGAGGGGCATGGGTGTGCTGGCGGGTTCGGCGCCGTCCAGGCGCATCTGGGCTTCTTCCGGACGCGTGCCACGGTCACGGCGCTCGCCGCGTTCCCGGCGGCCATTGCCTTCACCGCGCTCACCGGCGCGCTCACGGCGCTCGCCACGCTCCGGCCGGTCACCCTGGCGGGGCGGGCGTTCGCCGCGCGGTTCCATCGGCGCGCCATCCGTTGGGGTGGCTGCGGCGTCGACCCCATCGGCCATGGCCATCGGGCGGGCGTCG
>JAYRLJ010000087.1:0-10332 GCA_041905305.1 Hylemonella sp.
AACTCGCGCGACGGCGGCTTCTTCCTCACCACCGTGGGCCGGGTGCAGACGCCCACGCTGGCTGTGGTGGTGGAGCGCGAGGAGAAGATCCGCAAGTTCATCAGCCGCGACTACTGGGAAGTGCACGCCAGCTTTGGCGCCCAGGCTGGCGAGTACGCCGGCAAGTGGTTCGACCCCAAGTGGAAGAAGACCGAGGACGACGCCGAGAAGAAGGCCGACCGCGTGTGGAGCGAGGCTGAGGCGCGCGCCATTGCCGACGCCGTGCGTGGCCAGACCGCCACGGTAAGCGAAGAGAGCAAGCCCACCACCCAGGCCTCGCCCGGCCTGTTCGATCTCACCAGCCTGCAGCGCGAGGCCAACGGCAAGTTCGGCTTCTCCGCCAAGACCACGCTGTCGCTGGCGCAAAGCCTGTACGAGCGCCACAAGGCCCTGACCTACCCGCGTACCGATTCGCGCCACCTGCCTGAGGACTACCTGCCGGTGGTGAAGGAGACCTTCGCCATGCTGGCCGACTCCGGCATGAAGCACCTGGCGCCGCATGCGCTGACCGCACTGAACAACAACTACATCAAGCCCAGCAAGCGCATCTTCGACAACACCAAGGTCAGCGACCACTTCGCCATCATCCCCACGCTGCAGGCACCGCACGGCCTGAGTGACGCCGAGCAGAAGCTGTACGACCTGGTGGTGCGCCGCTTCATGGCGGTGTTCTTCCCCAGTGCCGAATACCAGGTGACCACGCGCATCACCAGCGCCGCCGGCCACAGCTTCAAGAGCGAAGGCAAGGTGCTGGTCAAGCCGGGCTGGCTGGCCATCTACGGCAAGGAAGCCGAAGACGAACTGGCCCCGGGCGAAGGCAGCAGCAAGATGCTGGTGCCGGTGCAGCCGGGCGAGAAAGTGCAGACGGCCAGCGTGGAGCCCAAAGGCCTGAAGACCAAGCCACCGGCGCGCTACTCCGAAGCCACGCTGCTGAGTGCCATGGAAGGCGCCGGCAAGCTGATCGAGGACGACGAGCTACGCGAAGCCATGCACGAGAAGGGCCTGGGCACGCCGGCCACGCGTTCCAGCATCATCGAAGGCCTGATTGCCGAGAAGTACATGCTGCGCGAAGGGCGCGAGCTCATTCCCACCGCCAAGGCCTTCCAGCTCATGACCCTCCTGCGCGGCCTGGGTGTGGAAGAGCTCTCCAAGCCCGAGCTGACCGGCGAGTGGGAATACAAGCTGGCCGAGATGGAGCACGGCCGCCTCTCGCGTGATGCCTTCATGCGCGAGATCGCCGACATGACCGAGCGCATCGTGCGCAAGGCCAAGGAGTACGACCGCGACACCGTGCCCGGCGACTACGCCACCCTCACCACCCCCTGCCCCAACTGCGGCGGCGTGGTGAAGGAAAACTACCGTCGTTACGCCTGCACCGGCCAGGACGGTAATTCGGAAGGCTGCGGTTTCTCCTTCGGCAAGACGCCGGCCGGCCGCACCTTCGAGGTGGCGGAGGTGGAGCAGTTCCTGCGCGACAAGCACATCGGCCCGCTGGACGGTTTCCGCTCCAAGGCCGGCTGGCCTTTCGTGGCCGAGATCATCCTCAAGTACAGCGAGGAAGAGAAGAACTGGAAGCTGGAGTTCGACTTCGGCAACGAAGATGAGTCCGAAACCGGTGAGCTGGTGGACTTTGCAGGCAAGGAATCGCTGGGCGCCTGCCCCAAGTGCGGCGGCGCAGTCTACGACCACGGCAAGAACTACGTCTGCGAAAAGAGCGTGCCCACCGCCGCCCAGCCCACGCCGAGCTGCGACTTCAAGAGCGGCCAGATCATCCTGCAGCAGCCGGTGGAGCGTGAGCAGATGATGAAGCTGCTGGCCACCGGCAAGACCGACATGCTCGACAAGTTCGTCTCCATGCGCACGCGCCGCCCCTTCAAGGCCATGCTGGCGTGGGACGCCGAGGCCGGCAAGGTGAACTTCGAGTTCGCGCCCAGCAAGTTCCCGCCGCGCAAGACCGCGGCCAAGTCTGCAGCGGCCCCGGCTGCCAAGAAAACCGCAGCGAAAAAGGCACCGGCGAAGAAGGCTGCCGCCAAATCCGCCACCAAGACCACGGCACCCAAGGCGCCGCGCAAACCGGCCGCCGGCAAGGCGCCGAGCGCGGCGCTGGCCGCCGTCATCGGCAACGAGCCGGTGGCGCGCACCGAGGTGGTCAAGAAGCTGTGGGACTACATCAAGGCCAACGGCCTGCAGGACACGCAGAACAAGCGCGCCATCAATGCCGACGCCAAGCTGCTGCCGGTGTTCGGCAAGCCGCAGATCACCATGTTCGAGCTGGCCGGCATCGTCGGCAAACACCTGGAATAGCTATTAAATTCATAGCTACCAACGCAATAACAACAAGGGCTAAAACCCTATTTGATTCAAGATTTTTCATGCAGATCAGCAAAAACACCGTCGTCACCATCCGCTACAGCGTCGCCGACGCGCAGGGCAAGCCGCTTGAATCCGGCGAGCAGGCCTACCTGCACGGCGGCTACGGCAACACCTTCCCCAAGCTCGAAGCCGCGCTGGAAGGCCAAGCCGCCGGCTACGCCACCAACCTCGTACTGCAACCGGAAGAAGCCTTCGGCGTGCGCGACGAAGGCCTGGTGCGCACCATCCCCAAGAGCGAGTTCCCGCCCGGCGTCAAAGTGGGCGGCCAGCTGCGCGGCACGACCGAAGACGGCCGCGAGCAGGTCTTCAACGTCGTCAAGATCAAGGGCCCGCAGGTGCTGCTCGACGGCAACCACCCGCACGCCGGCAAGGTGCTGCGCTTCGCGATCAAGGTCGTGGAAGTGCGCGCCGCCAGCGCGGAAGAGATCGCCCACGGCCATGCGCACGGGGCGCATGGGCATCACCACTGACTCCATGAGCATGCGGGCTGTGCACGGAATTTATCTACAGCGCCTTTTTAGATGAGCCACCCGGGAAAATGGCTAAAAGGCTAGATATTCTGACCTAGTCAACAAGTTATCAACAAATTAATCACAACTTGCTGCTGTACAAACAGCCAGTAGTTTGCTACATTGGCCTCGCCAGAAAAGCAAAAGCCGGGATGGCAGTCCCGGCTTTTGCTCCCCAATCGTCGCCGACAGGGGGCTCTGGATTCATAGCGAATCGCAACGCTACGTGAGTTTGCCATGAATTCGGTACTTTGGTCTGTTGGCATATTTCATCAGGCTTCGGCCGGAAGGAACATCTATGTCAACTGTGCCAAACATCAACTGGACTGGGCGGTCGGGCAGGACCTATACCCACCACATCTACCCCATCGACACAACGTTCAAAGAAGCGGCGGGAAACTATCTGTATGCGAAGGAGGTTTCACCCGGTCAATGGACTCCGCTCTACATAGGGCAGACCAAGAATCTTTCAGACCGGCTCAGCAACCATGAGAAGGAAGACTGCGCGCGTCGACGGGGTGCAACCCATATTCATGCACACATCAACCAAGGTGGTGAGCAGGCCCGCCTGGCTGAAGAAGCGGACTTGATAGGCAAATGGAAACCGCCTTGCAATGAACAGCTGAAGTAAGAGGCTCAAGAGCCGCTGCCGCGTGAGAAATGTGCCGCGGCTCTTGCCATAGATATCTCGGGGGAGCAGAACCATGCAGGCAGAAAAACGCCGCGTTCTAATTCTGTGCAAGACCTATCCATCGCCCAGCTCGCGCTATGTAGAAACATCCTGCGTGGCAGGCATGGAAGAGAGTGGTCAACTGGTGCGTCTGTTTCCTGTGCCGTTTCGGCTGGTTTCTGACGAGCAGCAGTTCAAGAAATGGCAATGGATCGAAGCGCGTATTCGCAAAGCACCCGAGGATCAGCGCCAAGAAAGCCATCGCATTTCTGTCGACACCATCGAAATCCTAGGAGACCCGCTCTCCACCCGTAACGCATGGGAAGAGCGACGCTTGGCCATTGAACCGCTGGAGATATTCGACGACTTCGCAGCGTTGGATGCGGCCCGTGAGGAGCGCGGCATTTCGCTCGGTTTGCTGCGTCCCAGTCGCCTGTGTGAGTTGCTGATCTCCAAGGCTAGTTCGCCTGACTGGACGGCCGATGAAGTTGCCAAGCTGATGCAAGCGCAAAACCAAGGCTCGCTGTTTGATGAAGACGCCGAACAGCGCTCCCTCAAACTTTTGAAAAAGCTACCTTTCGACTTTCACTACCGCTATGAATGCAGTGCGAACGGCCAGATCAACAGCTATAAGCACAAGCTAGTCGACTGGGAAGCCGGAGCGTTGTACTGGAACGTGCATCGCCGCCCAGACTGGGAAGCTGCGTTCCGACAGAAGTGGTTAACGGAATTTGCCGAACGGGACGTGTTGTTTCTAATGGGAACCATCCACCGCTTCCCGGGCCAATGGCTGATCGTCAGCGTGCTGTACCCGCCTAAGCTGCCGCCGCAAGTGGCTGATCAAGGACGGCTGTTTTAGCTGTCAGATGTTTAACCACGGGCGCCCCTAGCCGCTGCGCCGCACGTGCGACATAGGTCCTATGACACATTGAATAATCGGCTTCAAAACAGATCAGGCAGGCCGTCGCTGCACGAGCTTGGCGAGCCACCTCGCGCACACCGTCATCTTGAGTTTCCAGATACGCGAGAAAATCCCGCGTATAGCGTGCCCAGTCCCCATCAGCACGGTACCTGTCGCGTACGGGCTTGGGGCACCCGAGGGCCGGCAAATGAACATACCCGATAGCCGCTGCGGCAAGATGTTCGCGGAGGGCCGTTTTGGAAAAGCCTTTTTTTCGCGACAAAGGCAGCTCGCGCACATCCAAGATCATGCTGACTCGCGCTTCCCGCAAGCGTGCTATGAAGCCGTGAATATCCAAGCCTTCATAGCCGAACGTGAATAGACAAGACGAGGTCACAAAAGGCTCTAGATCTGCGAAGTTTGGGAGATGCTTTTAGTTTATCGGGCTTGTATATCCAAGCCAATAAAAAGGGCACTGCATGCAGCGCCCTTTTTCTTTTATCAAGAGCGGAAATTACTTCGCGACGACGCGCACCATCTCCAGGCACTTGTTGGAGTAGCCCCACTCGTTGTCGTACCAGCTCACCACCTTGATGAAAGTCTTGTCCAGCGCAATGCCGGCATCGGCATCGAACACCGAGGTGCAGGTTTCGCCACGGAAGTCGGTGGCCACCACCTTGTCTTCGGTGTAACCCAGGATGCCTTTGAGCGCGCCCTGGCTCTGCGCCTTCATCTCGGCGCAGATGTCCTCGTAGCTGGCTTCCTTGTTCAGCTCGACCGTCAGGTCGACCACCGACACGTCGCTGGTGGGCACGCGGAAGGACATGCCGGTGAGCTTCTTGTTCAGCTCAGGGATGACCACACCCACGGCCTTGGCGGCACCGGTGGAGGAGGGGATGATGTTTTCCAGGATGCCGCGGCCGCCGCGCCAGTCTTTGTTGCTCGGGCCGTCCACGGTCTTCTGGGTGGCAGTGGCGGCGTGCACGGTAGTCATGAGGCCGCGTTTGATGCCCCACTTGTCGTTCAGCACCTTGGCCACCGGGGCCAGGCAGTTGGTGGTGCAACTGGCGTTGCTGATGATGGCCTGGCCAGCGTAGGTCTTGTCGTTCACGCCGTAGACGAACATGGGGGTGTCGTCCTTGGAGGGCGCGGAGATGATGACCTTCTTGGCGCCCGCGGTCAGGTGCTTGCCGGCACCATCCTTGTCGAGGAACAGGCCGGTGGATTCGATGACGATGTCGGCACCCACTTCGTTCCACTTCAGGTTGGCCGGGTCACGCTCTTGCGTCAGGCGGATCTTCTTGCCGTTGACGATCAGGGTGCTGCCCTCCACCGAGACTTCGCCCTTGAAGCGGCCGTGCACGCTGTCGTACTGCAGCATGTAGGCCAGATAGTCGGGCTCGAGCAGGTCGTTGATGCCGACGATCTCGATGTCCTTGAAGTTCTGCACGGCAGAGCGCAGCACGTTGCGGCCGATGCGGCCAAAACCGTTGATACCTACTTTGATCGTCATGATGGGCTCTTTCAAGAGTTAAAAAACAAACCGATAAACCAGATCAGCGCTTGGCCAGCACGGCCTGCACCGTGTCAGCCACGTTCTCAGGCGTGAAGCCGAAGTGCTTGAACAGCACCGGCGCCGGGGCCGACTCGCCATAGCTGTCGATGCCGACCACGGCCGCGCAGCCGTATTTCCACCAGCCTTCCGTCACACCCATCTCGACCGCCACGCGCGGCAGGCCGGCGGGCAGCACGGACGACTTGTAAGCCACGGTCTGGCGGTCGAAGGTGGTGGTGCTGGGCATGGAGACCACGCGAACGGCGATCTTCTTCGCCGCCAGCAGCTCCTGCGCCTTCAGCGCCAGCTGCACTTCGGAGCCGGTGGCGATGATCACGGCCTGCGCCTTGCCCTTGAGGCCGATGTCGGCCGGCTCGGACAGCACATAGGCACCGCGGCTGATGTCGCCCAGGTCTTTCTTGGGCGCGTAGGGCACGTTCTGGCGGCTCAGCAGCAGGGCGGTCGGTCGGGTCTTGTTCTCCAGCGCCACAGCCCAGGCGATGGCGGTCTCGGCGGTGTCGGCCGGGCGCCAGACGTCGAGATTGGGAATGAGGCGCAGCGAGGCACCGTGCTCGACCGACTGGTGCGTGGGGCCGTCCTCGCCGAGGCCGATGGAGTCGTGCGTGAAGACGTGGATCACGCGCTGCTTCATCAGCGCGGCCATGCGGATGGCGTTGCGCGAGTAGTCGCTGAAGGTGAGGAAGGTGCCGCCGTAGGGGATGAAGCCGCCGTGCAGCGCCACGCCGTTCATGATGGCCGCCATACCGAACTCGCGCACGCCGTAGTTGATGTGGCGGCCGCCGTTGGGCTCGCCAGCCTGGTCGATGCGCAGGTTGGGCGTGTGGCTGGTGTTGGTGAGGTTGGAGCCGGTCAGGTCGGCCGAGCCGCCCAACAGCTCGGGCAGCGCAGCGGTGAAGGCTTCCAGCGCCAGTTGGCTGGCCTTGCGGGTGGCCACGGTCTCGGCCTTGGTGTGGGCGGCCACAGCGGCATCCACCGCCACCTGGGCAAAGTTCTTCGGCAGTTCGCCGGTCATGCGGCGCTTGAACTCGGCGGCCAGCTCGGGGTAGGCAGCCTTGTAGGCGGCGAATTTGGCGTCCCAGGCGGCTTCCAGCGACAGGCCGCGGGTCTTGGCGTTCCAGTCGTTGTAGACGGCTTGCGGAATCTCGAACGGGGTGTGGCTCCAGCCCAGCGCCTCGCGCGTGAGCTTGATCTCTTCCGCACCCAGCGGCTCGCCGTGCGCCTTGGCGGTGTTGGCGCGGTTCGGGCTGCCCTTGCCGATGGCGGTCTTGCAGATGATCAGCGAAGGCTTGTCGGCCGAGTTCTTGGCGTCGGCAATGGCGCGCGAGACGGCCGCGGCGTCATGGCCGTCAATGGGGCCGATGACGTTCCAGCCGTAACCGACAAAACGCAGCGCGGTGTTGTCGGCAAACCAGGGCGTGACCTGGCCGTCGATGGAGATGCCGTTGTCGTCGTACAGCGCGATCAGCTTGTTGAGCTTCCAGGCACCGGCCAGCGAGGCGGCCTCGTGGCTGATGCCTTCCATCATGCAGCCGTCACCCAGGAAGACGTAGGTGTGGTGGTCCACGATGGCATGGCCATCGCGGTTGAATTCCTTGGCCAGCAGCTTCTCGGCCAGGGCCAGGCCCACGGCGTTGGTCACGCCCTGGCCCAGCGGGCCGGTGGTGGTCTCGACGCCGGGCGTCACGCCCACTTCAGGGTGACCGGCGGTCTTGCTGTGCAGCTGGCGGAAGTTCTTCAGCTCCTGCAGCGGCAGGTCGTAGCCGCTCAGGTGCAGCAGCGCGTACAGCAGCATCGATGCGTGGCCGTTGGACAGCACAAAACGGTCACGGTCGGCCCACTGCGGATTGCTCGGGTTGTGGCGCAGGTGCTCGCCCCACAAGGCCACCGCCATGTCGGCCATGCCCATGGGCGCCCCCGGATGTCCGGAGTTGGCTTGTTGCACTGCGTCCATTGCCAACGCGCGGATTGCGTTGGCCATCTGTTGGGTATCTGCCATGTCGGGGCCGCTCCGGAAAGGGGATCAGGGGAAACCCGTTATTTTACCGGCCCCGCGCGGCCTGACGGCCCGGCACGCGGCTGCAGCCGGGGCGTGGCCCGGATCGTCTACAGTGCGCCCTGATGCATTCCTCCTCCCCCATCAAGGCCATGCTGCTGGCCGCCGGCCGCGGCGAACGCATGCGGCCGCTGACCGACACCACGCCCAAACCGCTGCTGCACGTGCACGGCAAGCCGCTGCTGCAGTGGCACGTCGACGCGCTGGCGCGCAGCGGCTACACCGGCATCGTCATCAACACGGCCTGGCTGGGTGCGCAGATTTCAGATCATTTTGGCCAGAAACCCTTGTCGGACGGGCGTTCGCCGCTATCAATTTCATACTCGCACGAGGGTGTGGACTTCGGCGGTGCGCTGGAAACGGCGGGCGGCATCGTGCGCGCACTGCCGCAATTGGGTGAGATCTTCTGGGTGCTGGCCGGTGACGTGTACGCGCCGGACTTCGTCTTCTCGCCCGCGGCCGTGCAGCGCTTTGCCGCCAGCGACGCACTGGCCCATCTGTGGCTGGTGCCCAACCCGGCGCACAACCCCAAGGGCGACTTCGGCCTCTCGCCCGCGGGCCTGGCCCTCAACCTGCCGCCGGATCACCCCGGCCCGCGCTACACCTACAGCACCATCGGCCTGTACCGGCGCGCGCTGTTCGAGGCGCCGTGGTGCGAGGTACCGGCCGGCAACCCGCAGGGCGTGAAGGCCGCGCTGGCGCCGCTGCTGCGCCGGGCCATGGACGCCGGACGGGTAAGCGCCGAGCTCTACACCGGCGCCTGGACCGATGTGGGCACGCCGCAGCGGCTGGCACAGCTCAACGCGAGTTGAGGCCAAGGGCCGCGAGCACCGGGTTCCACCCAACTGGCCCAAGCCGCGACTGCGTCACAAAAGAGGGCGGGGGCCGCTGGCCTTGTTGCTGGTGGGCCGGGCCTCCCCCGGCTCGGCGGCCGGGCGTGGGGGCAACGCGCCTGTGTCCGGGCCCGCCGGTGCCAGAGAGCGGCGCGCGCCGGCGGCCGTGGCCGGCAGGGCCGAAAGATCAAACAGCGACAGCGGCCAGAAGCCCAGGCCCAGCGTGGCGTCGGTGTCCCCGGCTGACGATGACGCCACCGCGCTGGTGCCCCAGTCACCTGCGCCGCCGCGCACGATGGCCACCAGCGGCGCGCCAGCGGTCGAAGCGGTGGCCAACGGCACCGCGGTGGGGGCCGTCAGCGCGTTGGTCGGCTGCGGCTGCCTCGCCCCCGCGGAGGACAGGTCCGTGATGCTGGCGCGTGTCGTCGCCGTGGTCTTGGCCAGGAAGTAGTTGCCCGCTGCCGCGCCGCCGAGGGAGATGCCCGAGATGAACACGGTCTTGTTGGCGCCGACCGTGGGGCTGTCGAAATTACCGGTCGCCGTGGCCACGTTCAGCACGTCACCCGCCACGATGCCGTTGAAGACCGCTCCCGCCGTGTTAAGCGTCGCGCTGGTATTGCCGTCCACCGGCTTGTTGTAGGCGGTAATGCCGCTCACTTCGCTGATGTTGGCCGGCGTGATCTTCATGGCACCGTGGTTGAGCACCAGGGTGTAGTTTTCCTTGTTGGTGGCGGCCGCCGTCACCGTCACATCACCCACCGGTGTGTTGTACACGGCGGTGGTGCTGCGCGTCACACCGACGCTGGCCTCGGTGTCACCGTCGATGAAGCCGCTGGTTGTGCCGCTGAACGTTGGATTGGCCTGGCCATAGACGCGCTGGGTGTTGGTCGCTGTGTTGGACACCGAGATGGTCAGCGTCGGCGCCACGCGGTAGAGGAACAGGTTGCCGCTGCCGGCGGCCGGCTGGTAGCTCGCATCGCTGTTGTAACGCTTGCTGTAGCCGCTCACGCCTTCAAGCGTGCTGGCCGGATCGCCGCTGTACACCAGGTAGCGGCCGTTGCTGGCCTGGATGCCGCTGGCGCCGACGTTGTTGACCAGCTGCCCGCCCGTGGCCACGCCAGCGGCGTTGGAACTGCCGGCCTTGAGCACCACCGCGTCGCCGCTGGCGCTGGAGGCCACGGCGTTGTTCAACGTCAGGTTGGCGCTGGTTCCGGTGGTCTCGATCTTGGCGCTACCAGTGGTCGTGACACCGGCCACGCCCACGGAACCGACAGTGAGCGAGCCCGCCTGGCTGTAGTCGATGCTGCCGGTATTGGCCGCCAGCGTGCTCACCGCATTGCCGCTGTGGCGCAGCGTGTAGGCGCCGCCCGTGCCGGTC
>JAYRLJ010000481.1:0-1938 GCA_041905305.1 Hylemonella sp.
TGCCAAGATCCTGCGCGCCGTGCAGCGAAAGCGTGCCGACCAGGCCGCCATGCTGCTGCGCGCCCACATCGAAACCAGCCAGGCCGAGGTGCGCAAGATCACGCTGCACCAGGTGCACTTGGCGCGGCAGGGCGCAGGGCTGACGGTGCCGCGTTAGGCGTCGATCGGCCGCGTGGGAGTCTATCCGCCCTTGTGGGCTTCAGCTCAAATGCCGGCCTACGATCCCGGCCAGTTCAAACATCGTCACCTGGTCCTTGCCGAACACGGGCTTGAGCTTGGCGTCGGCATTGATGGCGCGCTTGTTGGTGGCGTCCTGCAGGCCGTTGGCCTTGATGTAGTCCCACAGCTTCTTGACCACTTCGGTGCGGGCCACGTTGTCGCTGCCGATCACGGCGGCCAGTTCGGCGCTGGGTTTGAGGCCGGCACCCGTGGCGCGGGGCTTTTTGGGGGCGGTGGCCTTTTTGGCAAGTGCAGCCTTCTTGGCGGCAGGCGCCTTTTTGGCGAGCGCTTTCTTCGCGGCCGGTGCATACCGTGCGGCCGGCTCTTTGACGGCCACCGCGGTCTTGCCGGCGGCCGGCTTGCGCGGCGGGAACTTGGACGGCGCAAACTCGAAGTTCACCTTGCCGGCCTCGGCGTCCCAGGCCAGGAAGGCCTTGAACGCCCGGCGGGTGCGCATGCTCACAAACTTGTCCAGCAGATCGGTCTTGCCGGTCTCCAGCAGCTTGGTCATCTGCTCGCGCACGACCGGTTGCTGCAGGATCACCTGGCCGGTCTTGAAGTCGCAACTGGGCGTGGGTTGCGCAGCGGTGGGCACCGACTTGCTGCACACATAGTTCTTTCCGTGCTCGAAAACGCTGCCACCGCATTTGGGGCACTTGCCAAGGGTTTGCTGCGCGCTGAAGTCCACGATCTCGCCGGTCTCGGCGGCGTCGCGGTCGTCGCCAAAGTCAAACTCCAGCTTCCAGTTCTTTTCTTCGTCGCTGTACTTGAGTGCAATTTCGGCAGTGAATGGCCAGCCCGCCTTGGAGCGGAATCCATCCAGCGGGCCGATCTTCTTGTCGCGCAGGAACTGCTCGACTTCGGCCAGCTCAAAGGTGCGGCCCGCCGGCGTCTTGCCGAACGAGAAGCCGCAGGCGTCGTCCCCTGAAGCGGACTTTCCGGCGCAGGCGTAGCGGCGGTAGTTCTCCTTGACCACGCCGCCGCAGTTGGGGCAGGGTGTGCTGAGGGTGGCGTAGTCGCCGGGCACGGTGTCGCGGTCGTATTCCTTGGCCTTCTTGACGATGTGCTTCGTCATCTCGGCAATCTCGCGCATGAAGGCATCGCGGCTGAGCTTGCCGTGTTCCATCTGGGCCAGCTTGTATTCCCACTCGCCGGTCAGCTCGGGCTTGGACAGTTCTTCCACCCCCAGCCCTCGCAGCAGCGTCATCAGCTGGAAGGCCTTGGCCGTGGGAATCATCTCGCGGCCTTCACGCAGCAGGTACTTCTCGTTGATCAGGCCTTCGATGATGGCGGCGCGGGTGGCCGGTGTGCCCAGGCCTTTTTCCTGCATGGCTTCGCGCAGTTCGTCGTCTTCCACCAACTTGCCGGCGCCTTCCATGGCGCCCAGCAGCGTGGCTTCGGAGTAGCGCGCGGGCGGGCGGGTTTTCAAGCCCTTGGGCTCGACGACTTCGGCGCGCACCATCTCGCCGGGGCGCACCGCCACCAGCACCTTGCTGTTCTCGTCGCCTTCTTCCAGCACTTCCTTGCCGTAGATGGCCAGCCAGCCCGGCTTGACCAGCACCTTACCTTCGCTCTTGAAGCTGTGGCCGACCGCCTGGCTGATGCGCGTGGTCACCTGGTATTCGGCGCTGGGGAAAAACACCGCCATGAAGCGGCGCACCACCAGGTCGTACAGCTTCTGCTCCGCCTCGCTCAACCCGCTGGGGGCTTGCGTGGTGG
>JAYRLJ010000088.1:0-10292 GCA_041905305.1 Hylemonella sp.
CTGTATTGAGGAAGCTGGAAATTGATCTACGGCATCGGCACCGACATCTGCGACGTGCGCCGCATTCGCGCCAGCCTGGCGCGGCACGGTGAACGCTTTGCGCGCAAGGTGCTGAGCGAGGCCGAGTACGCCACCTGGCAGGCGCGCAGCGCGCGCTGGCCCGAGCGTGGCGTGCGTTACCTGGCGACCCGCTTTTCCGCCAAGGAGGCGTTCTCCAAGGCGGTGGGGCTGGGCATGCGCATGCCCATGACCTGGCGCGCTTGCGAGATCGGCAACCTGCCCAGTGGCAAGCCGGTGATCGTGCTGCACGGCGAACTGAAGCGCTGGTTCGAAGCCCAGGGCCTGCAGGCGCAGGTCAGCGTGACGGACGAATCGGATTACGCCGCCAGCTTTGTGGTGGTAGAGAAAAACTGAGCTTGAAGCTTATTGGATAAGCGCGGATAGCTATCAAATTCATAGCATAGAGGAATGCCATGCACGCACCCCTGATCATCGACATCGCCGGCCTGAGCCTGAGCAAGACGGACCGCCAGCGCCTGAAGCACCCGCTGGTCGGCGGCATCATCCTGTTTTCGCGCAATTGGCAGGACCGTGCGCAACTGAGCGCGTTGTGCCGCGACATCAAGAAGGTGCGCAAGGATATGCTGATCTGCGTTGACCATGAAGGCGGACGCGTGCAGCGCTTCCGGACCGACGGCTTCACCCACCTGCCGCCCATGCGGGCGCTGGGCGAGCAGTGGATGAGGGACCCCATGGCGGCAACCAATGCAGCCAGTGCCTGCGGCTACGTGCTGGCGGCCGAGTTGCGCGCCTGCGGTGTGGACTTCAGTTTCACGCCCGTGCTGGATCTGGACTACGGTGAGAGCGGCGTCATCGGCGACCGTTCGTTTGCTCGCGACCCGCGTGTGGCCACGCTGCTGGCCAAGAGCCTGATGCACGGCCTGCGCGCGGCGGGCATGGCCAGCTGCGGCAAGCACTTTCCCGGGCATGGTTTTGTCAAGGCCGACTCGCACACCGAGATTCCGGTCGACAAGCGCAGCCTCAAGGCCATCCTGGCCGATGACGCGGCACCTTACGGCTGGCTCAGCACCACGCTGGACAGCGTGATGCCGGCGCACGTGATCTACCCCAAGGTCGACAGCCGGCCGGCCGGCTTCTCGGCCAAGTGGTTGGGCGACATTCTGCGCGCGCGCCTGCGCTTCAACGGTGCGGTGTTCAGCGACGACCTCAGTATGGCCGGCGCGCGCCTGATCGACGGCCGCGAGGTCAGCTACACCGAAGCCGCCGTGACGGCCCTCAACGCCGGTTGCGATCTGGTGCTGCTGTGCAACCAGTCACTCGGCAAGGGCGCGGCGGTGGACGAGCTGATCGACGGCTTGAGCGAAGCGCTGCTCAAGGGCCGCTGGCAGCCCGACGAGGCCAGCGAAGCGCGTCGCCAGGCCTTGCTGCCGGCCACGCCGGCACCGCAGTGGGACGAGCTGATGGTGAGCCCGGCTTATATGCACGCACTTGACCTGCTACCTTGAGTTGATACCCCTGTTGGCACGAGGCGTGTCACAGAACTGAAATCCTCGCGTCATAAACTTTTCCCGATCGAAGTCGAGAGTCGAGCCATCACGGCTTGCATAGGGAGAAGCGAATGTTGGGAGTGAAGCTGACACTGGTGCAGCGCATCGGGTTGACCATCGCCGTGCTGGTTGGCCTGTTTCTGGCGGTGGGCGGCTTCACCGCCTTCGGCGTGCGCAGCATCCAGACCCAGGCGCATCAGACCGTGGATACCGACCTGGCGCAACTGGTGCGTCTGGCAGCCATCCAGGAGCACCTGCTCAAGGTGCGGCGGGCGGAGAAGGACATTTCCATCGACCTGCTGATGAAGATGGAGCGCGTGCCGCAGCGCCTGAGCGAATGGAAGAAGAACAATGCCGAGGTGGCGCGACTGCTGCAGGACGCGATCGCCGCCGAACCGGTGCCGGCGCTCAGGCAGTTGCTGCAGGACGGTCAGGCCCGTCAGGCGCAGTACGCCACGGCAGTCGGCGCCATCATCGGCAAGATCGAACGGCAGGACATCCTGGATCAGGCCGTGTTCGAGGAAGAGATCCAGCAGCCGGTGCAAGCGGCCCTGGCGGCCGAAACGCTGATCGGCCAGGCGATCGCGCAGAACCGTGCCCACACCCAGGCCGGCGGCGAGGAGATCAACGCCGCCGTGAGCCAACTGACCTGGATCGTGCTGCTGGGCATGTTGATCGCCGTGGTCAGCGGCGTGGCCTTGGGCCTACGCCTGTTGGCGCGCATCCGCCAGCCATTGGTGCAACTCACGGCCGGCATCACCCGCGTGCAGGCGGGTGATCTGTCACAGACGGTGGTGGTGCAGACGGACGATGAGCTGGGCCGCATGTCGACCGACTTCAACGCCATGGTGACCTCCTTGCAGGCCATGGTGCTGGAGGTGCGGCAGGCGGCGCTCAGCATCACCGATGCCAGCGCGCAGATCGCCAGTGGCAATCTGGACCTGAGCACGCGCACCGAGCGCGCTGCGGCCAGCCTGCAGCAGGCGGCGGCCTCGCTCGATGCGCTGACCGGAACCGTACGCAAGCTGGCCGAGTCGGCACAGACCGCCAGCCGCATCGCCAATGCTGCCGCCAGCTCGGCGCAGCAAGGCGGCACGCTGGTCGAGCAGGTGGTGAGCAGCATGGCCGGCATCCAGGCGTCCAGTGGCCGTATTGCCGACATCACGGCGGTGATCGACAGCATTGCCTTCCAGACCAACATCCTGGCGCTCAATGCCGCGGTGGAAGCCGCGCGGGCTGGCGAGCAGGGGCGCGGCTTTGCCGTGGTGGCGGGTGAGGTGCGTGCGCTGGCGCAGCGCTCGGCCGAGGCTGCGCGCGAGATCAAGGCGCTGATCGAATCCAGCCGCGACGAGGTGGCCACCGGTTCGCGCCTGGTGCAGGACGCGGGCAGTGCCATGGCGCAGATCGTGCGCCAGGTGGGCGAGGTCAGCCAGATGATCCAGGCCATCACCCAGGAGGCCAGCCATCAGTCGAGCGAGATCGGCGGCGTCAATCAGTCCATGGGGCAGCTGGAGCAGATGACGCAGCAGAACGCCGCGCTGGTGGAGCAGGCCACAGCGGCTTCAGCCAGCCTGAAGGAGCAGGCCGACCGCATGGCCGGCGTGATGCGTGTCTTCGTGGTGGGTCGTCAGTCTGTCCCCTTGCTGTTGCCGAGCTGAGGGTGGCCTCGCGCCGGCCTTAGCAAGTTTTTAAGGATTTCCGAGGAAATTCTTAGCAACGCTGACCTCAGCGTCTTCCTAGACTCGTTGCATGTTCCGGCTCAGGGTGAGCGGGGGCCATGACCCAGACGGCGCACGCGCCGCACGAGAAGGAAGTACAGCATGAAGATGGACAGCCAGGAGATGACAACCGTGGTGGCCGCTGACGCCGCCGCGCAGCGCGTTGACTTGTATGTGGGGATCCACAAGGCCATGCGGGCCTTGATGGCCGACCTGCTGGTGATGGTGGGGCGTATGGACCCGGCGGACGACGCCGAGGTGGCGCGCACCGTCGCCCGAGTGCTGCAGTTCGCCGAGTTCTGCACCGCGCACCTGACGCATGAGAACGAGTTCGTGCACGTCGCCATGGAGGCACGCCAAGCCGGCAGCAGCACGTCAATCGCGACGGAGCATGTGGAGCACGAAGAGGCGATCGCCCGGTTGAAGCGGGCGGCCAGCAGCTTGCCGGCCTGCCAGGGTGTGCAGCGTGAGCGCGAGGCCCTGGACCTGTACCGGCAGCTGGCGCTGTTCGTGGCCCACAACTTCGAGCACATGCATATCGAGGAGACGACGAACAACCAGGTGCTGTGGACGCACTACAGCGATGCCGAGTTGTTGGCGTTGCACGCCCGCCTGGTAGCCGCGCTGCCGCCGCAGGAGAACCTTTTCGTGTTGCGCTGGATGATCCCGGCCATGACGCCTGGCGAACGCTTGCAGGTGCTGCAGGACATGCAGGCCCACGCGCCGGCGCCGGCGTTCGCCGCGGCCCTGGAAACGGCGCAAGCGCATCTGGACCCGCGTGCCTGGGCGGCGTTGGCGCGCGGCCTGGGGCTGGCGCCCGTGCCGGGGCTGGTCACAGCCTGAGTTCAGTCGCTTTCAGTGAGCTCCAGGCGGGCGCCGACGCACAGCCGGAAGCGCCCGCGCCCAGTCTTCTCGATGCGCAGCGGCAGGTCCTGCTCGGCCAGGCGCCGCTCCAGCAGGATCAGGCGGGCTTCCAGGTTGTCCACCACATCCGGCAGGCCAATGCTGGGGTCCAGCCGCAACTCCCGGTTGCTGAAGTCGGTGCGACCACCCTGCTGATAATCCGTCAGCAACTTCCAGCAGATCGCGCCAGCCACGCCCTTGATGAGGTAGCCGCCGTTGAGGAAGATGCTGTTGTTGCTGCGATAGCGCCGCACCTGGACCAGCCCGGGACCTGCCGAGGAGGATGGCGGCGCTTCGCTCACGGTGGCTTCGGAGATGACTTCCTGGTCCAGCCGCAGCAGGTCAATGGCCGCACCCAGGTGCCCGGCGACTGTCACCAGCGCATCTTCGTCCTCGAAGGTGAAGCGCAGCTCCTGTGGGCTTTCGACAAAGACCACGCCCAACAGACGGCCGGCAGACAGGATCGGCACCGCCATCTGGCTCTGCGGTTGGAGCAGGCCCGGGTAAGGGATGTCGGTGTCCAGCACCACACCGGGCTGCGCCGCCAGGGTGCGTCGCACTGCGTGGTTGTAGAGACTGGCGCCGGTCATGTGGGTGATGCGCACCGGCGTGCGCTCGCGCGCGGCCATCCCGATGACGCCGCGGCCGAGTTCGATTTCGGAGCCAACGCCCGAATGGGCATAGCCATGGCTGGCCACGGTGTAGAGCCGCTCGGTGACCGGATCGAGCACCAGCACCATGGCGTGCTCGATGCCCATCTCGGTCACGAGCACCGCCATGAACCGGGCGAGCACCTCGTCCAGTGTGGTGCTGCTCGCCAACTGCTCGCTGCAGCGTCGCAGCAGACCCAGCAGGCTGCATCGGGGCGGTGGCGCTGGCAGCGCTTCGCCGGGCACTGCCTCGATGGCGAGTACTTCATAAATGTCCGAACCCTTGAGCTCGAATACGTCGGCCATGCCGCTGTGCGAGGCAATGCCGGCCAGCTGCGCCCGCATGCCTTCGAACAGGGGGCCGTTCGTCAGTGTGTGCAGGTAGCGGAGTTGCAGGCGATAGAACGCAAAGGTCTGCGGGTGCAACAGCAGCAGCGTGGCATGCGGATTGGCCAGGATGTTCTGCCGCGTCTTGTTGAAGAACTGGAACGACAGCGCGACATGACGCGGGTCGGCGTAGTAGACCTGCGACAGGTAGGCGACGTTGGGCGTGCCGTCCGGGGCGCAGGTGGCGATCATCGCGGGGATGATGCCCTCCAGGCAGGGGCGGATGTCGTCCAGCGTGACGGCGTTCATGCCCTGCCTCCACCATCCGCCAGATGGATGCCGGCCTGGGGGCCGGGCGTCTGGTCATAGGCCTGCTCCGGCGTGAAGGTGACGGCCACCACGTCCTCCAGCCGGTGGGCCAGCATCGTGCGCGTGCAGTGCGCGCCAAAGCCGATACGTTGCAGTTGCACCTCCATCGCCGCGAGATAGCGCTGCAGCAGCGTTGCGTCCTCGGGCTCGGCGCTGCGCAGCTGGACCCGGCTCGCCTTGACCTGTACCGTGCGGTGGGAGTAGGGCTCGCTGAACACCACGGCAATGTGCCCGGTGTCGTGCAGGTCGTCCAGTACCTGCCGGGCGCTGACGCGGTTGAGGTAGACGGTGATCTGTTCCCCCTGCGGCGTGATGCTGGCACCGACGGCACGCATCAGGCTGGGCTGCTGTTGTGCATTGCGCGAGGCCACGATGGTGGAGACACCACTGGCAATCAGCGCCACGTGCTCGGCGCTGAGCAGCCCGGGCCTGCCTGCTGAGGTGCCTGTCATGGCGCGTCCTTTAGGCAAGAAGGCCGGTGGGGATCAGCCTTCGCGGCGCAGCGCCGGGAAGAGGATCACGTCGCGGATGCTGGGGCTGTCGGTCAGCAGCATCATCAGGCGGTCGATGCCGATGCCGCAGCCGCCCGTGGGCGGCATGCCGTATTCGAGCGCACGCACGAAGTCGTGGTCGAAGAACATGGCCTCATCGTCACCGCTGTCCTTGGCCGCCACCTGGGCATGGAAGCGCGCCGCCTGCTCCTCGGCATCGTTCAGCTCGGAGAAACCGTTGCCGAACTCGCGGCCGGTGATGTAGAGCTCGAAACGCTCGGTCACGTCCGGACGGGTGTCGCTGGCGCGTGCCAGCGGCGAGATCTCAACCGGGTGTTCGCAGATGAAGGTGGGCTGCCAGAGCTTTTCTTCCACCACTTCCTCGAAGTACAGCACCTGCAGGGAGGCGAGCGAACGGGTGGAGAGCTTGTCCTTCTCTTCGTTCAGGCCAAGCTTCTTCAGCGCGTTGATCAGCCAGGCGCTGTCGTCCACGTGTACACCGGCCTCGCTGTGGCGGATGATGGCTTCGCGGATGGTCAGGCGCTCGAAGGGCTGGGCCAGGTCGACCGGCTTGCCGCCATAGGTGAGCTGCAGCGTGCCCACGGCCTGCTGCGCGGCGTGGCGCACCAGGCCTTCGGTGAAGGTCATGAGGTCCTGGTAGTCCCAGTAGGCCGCATAGAACTCCATCATGGTGAACTCGGGGTTGTGGCGCACCGAGATGCCTTCGTTGCGGAAGTTGCGGTTGATCTCGAACACGCGCTCGAAGCCGCCGACGATCAGGCGCTTGAGGTAGAGCTCGGGCGCGATGCGCAGGAACATTTCCTGGTCGAGCGCGTTGTGGTGCGTGATGAAGGGCTTGGCATTGGCACCGCCGGGAATCGGGTGCAGCATCGGCGTCTCGACTTCCAGGAAGTCGTGCGAGACCATGAACTCGCGGATCGAACTTACCGCTTTGCTGCGCGCCACGAAACGCTTGCGCGCCTCCTCGTCGGTCATCAGGTCCACGTAGCGCTGGCGGTACTTGACCTCCTGGTCGGCCACGCCGTGGAACTTGTCCGGCATCGGGCGCAGGCTCTTGGTCAGCAGACGCACGCTGCTGGCCTGGATCGAGAGTTCGCCGGTCTTGGTCTTGAAGATCAGACCTTCGGCGGCCACGATGTCACCCAGGTCCCAGTGCTTGAACGCTTCGTAGGCCTCATCGCCCACCTCGTCGCGCTTGATGTAGATCTGGATGCGGCCGGTGCTGTCCTGCAGCGTGGCGAAGCTGGCCTTGCCCATGACGCGCTTGAGCATCATGCGGCCTGCCACCTTGGCACGGCTGTTCTGGGCCAGCAGGCCCTCGGGGGTTTGTCCCGCGTGGGCGGCAAACAGGTCGGCCGCGCGGTCGCCCGGCTTGAAATCATTGGGGAAGGCCGGGCCCTTGCCGTCACGCTGTTGCTGGCGGATGGCCTTGAGTTTGTCGCGCCGTTCGGCGATCAGCTGGTTCTCATCCTGGGCAGGGGCGGCGGCAGTGGTGTTGTGTTCAGACATGGAAGGGCGCGGACGCGGTGCCGCGGTGTGGCAAGGCCAAAACCCGCTATTTTAATGACGCTATGATTTGGCGACCCGTCGACCTACCCCCGCGCCCGACCCATGCTGTTCCAGATCGTTTCCCTGCTGCTCGAAGTGATTGCCGGTGTCGTTGGTGGCGCCTGCCTGCTGCGCCTGTACATGCAGCACCAGCGCATTCCCATGTCGGCGCGTTCGGGCAATCCGCTCGGGCGCTTCGTCTTCGCGTTGACCGACTGGCTGGTGCTGCCCTTGCGCCGGGTGCTGCCAGCGGCCGGTCGCTGGGATACCGCCAGCCTCGTGGGCGTGTTCCTGATCGAACTGGCGCAGTTCTCGCTGTTGTGGGCCTTCACCAGCTTCGGCGCCAGCTATGTCTCGGTGCTGATTCTGGCGGCCTTTGGTGTGGTGCGGCTGGCGATTTCCGGCCTGACCGGGCTGGTCATCGTCTATGCGGTGCTGTCCTGGGTGCAGTCCCATACGGTGCTGGCCGATGTGATTGACCGGCTGGTGGCACCGGTGCTGGCGCCGATCCGCCGCATCGTGCCGCTGGTGGGCGGTATCGATCTGTCGCCGCTGGTGCTGCTGGTACTGCTGCAGGTGGCCGCCATCGTCCTGGGCAGCCTCCAAGGAATGGCTTTGATTTAAACGAAAAAGCCGGCACGAGGCCGGCTTTGGGGGTGCACCTGATCTTCCGTCAGATCACGGCGTCGGCCGGCTGGCGCTGCAGCATGGCCAGGGTGCTGGCGATGGTCTTGCGCAGGTCGCGGCGATCGCAGATGAAGTCGATGGCGCCCTTCTGTTGCAGGAACTCGGCCCGCTGGAAACCTTCGGGCAGGGTCACACGCACGGTGGACTCGATCACGCGCGGGCCGGCAAAACCGATCAGGGCCTTGGGCTCGGCGATCACCACGTCTCCGAGGAAGGCGAAACCGGCGCTGACGCCGCCCATGGTCGGGTCGGTCAGCACGCTGATGTAGGGCAGGCCTTTCTTGGCCAGATGCGTCAGCGCGGCATTGGTCTTGGCCATCTGCATCAGCGACAGCAGGCCTTCCTGCATGCGTGCGCCGCCGGTGGCGGTGAAGCAGATGAACGGAACCTTCTGCTCGATGGCGGTTTCGACGCCGCGCACGAAGCGCTCGCCGACCACCGAGCCCATGGAGCCGCCCATGAAACTGAACTCGAAGCACGCCGCCACCAGGCTGATGCCGTGTACGGCGCCGCCCATGACCACCAGCGCATCGGTTTCGCCCGTGGCGTCCATGGCTTCCTTCAGGCGTTCGGGGTACTTGCGGCTGTCCTTGAACTTCAGGGCGTCGACCGGCACCACCTCTTGGCCGATCTCATAGCGGCCCTCGTTGTCGAGGAAGGCATTGAGGCGGGCGCGGGCATCGATGCGGTGATGGTGGCCGCAGCTGGGGCAGACGTTCTGGTTCTGCTCCAGATCGGTCTTGTAGAGCACGCTCTCGCAGCTCGGGCACTTGGTCCACAGGCCTTCAGGCACGCTGCGGCGGTCAGCCGGGTCGGTGTGCTGAATCTTGGGAGGCAGAAGTTTTTCGAGCCAGCTCATGAGGCGTGTCCTTTATCGGGGTCAGATTCCAATTGCCGTGTTCCAGCAAAGGCTGGATTATGAATCCAAAGCCGTCCGGATTTCGCGCAGGAAATCCGAGGCAACCTGGACGACCTTGTCGCGCGGCTGCGGGTCGATCAGCTGGATGATCCGGCTGCCGATCACCACCGCATCGGCCACCCGGCCCACGGCGCGGGCAGAGGCGGCATCACGGATACCGAAGCCCACGCCGACCGGAATCTTCACATGCTGGCGGATGCGCGGCAGCATGGCTTCCACGGCACCGGTGTCGAGTGTGCCGGCGCCCGTCACACCCTTGAGCGAGACGTAGTAGACGTAGCCGCTCGCCACCCGCGCCACCTGTGCCATGCGTTCATCCGTGCTGGTGGGGGCAAGCAGGAAGATCAGGTCCAGGCCGTGGGCCTTCAGGGCGGCAGCGAAGTCGGTGCACTCCTCGGGGGGGTAGTCCACCACCAGCACACCATCCACTCCTGCGGCAGCGGCGTCACGGGCGAAGGCGTTGTTGCCGCTGGCCTGGTGCCCACTGTCGTGAAGCTGGTTGTAGCGCTCGATCGGATTGGCATAGCCCATCAGCACCACCGGCGTGGTGCTGTTCTGCTGCCGGAAGACGCGCACCATCTCGATGACCTGGCGCAGGCCAATGCCCGCCGCCAGCGCCTTGTCACCGGCGGCCTGGATCACCGGGCCGTCGGCGCTGGGGTCGGAAAAGGGCACGCCGAGTTCGATCACGTCGGCCCCCGCGGCCACCATGCCGTGCATCAATGCAGGCGTGATGTCGGGGTAGGGAAAACCGGCGGTGACAAAGGGGATCAGGGCCTTGCGTTTCTGCGCCTGCAGCGCAGCGAAGGTGGAGGCGATGCGGCTCATTTGGACACCTTCACGGTCTGTTCGGAAACGCCACCCTTGACGGACTGGCCGCGGCAGGACGGGCGGCAATAGAAGTCGGCCTGGCTCAGGTCGGCCACGGTGCCGATGTCCTTGTCGCCGCGGCCGGAGAGGCTGACGAGGATGGACTGGTCGGGCCGCAAGGTCTTGGCGAGCTTCATGGCATGAGCAATGGCGTGGCTCGATTCCAGCGCCGGAATGATGCCCTCGGTGCGACACAGGTAGTGGAAGGCAGCCAGCGCCTC
>JAYRLJ010000482.1:0-1934 GCA_041905305.1 Hylemonella sp.
CGCCTCAATCCGCGCGAAAGTGTGGGAGTGGACGTGGGAGCAGAATGGGTAAGCTGACCGCCTTGGCCGTTAAAAACGCGAAGCCCGGCCGACATGGCGACGGCGGGGGCTTGTACCTGCTCGTCGGTCCGACTGGCGCCAAGTCGTGGATGATCCGCATTCAGCGTGACGGCAAGCGGCGTGACATCGGCTTAGGCTCCATCGCTGCTCTCAGCCTGTCTGAGGCGCGTCAGCGAGCGGTCGATCTGCGCAAGCATGCGCTTAACGGGCGCGATCCGATCGCGGAACGTGATCGAGACAAGCGCCCTACCCCCACCTTTCGGGAAGCCACCAAAGCGGCGCACGAGGCGCTGAAGTCGGGGTGGGTGGAGAAGAACGCCGCCGCCTTTCTCACGTCACTTGAGACACACACCTATCCCGCGATCGGCAACCTGCGCGTGGATACGATTGAGGCGGGACACATCCGCGACATGCTGGCGCCGATCTGGACGACCAAGCCTGAGCTTGCGCGCAAGGTGCGGATGCGGGTCGGGCAGGTGCTGAATTTTAGCCACTCGAAGGGTTGGCGAGCGACCGAGGCACCAGGTCGTTCGATCACTGTAGGCCTTCCTAAGCAGCCAACCGGCAAGAACTTCAAGGCCATGCCGTACACCGACGTGCCCGCTTTCATGGCTGACCTCCGCAGCAAGCCCCTGACGGCAGGGCGCGCCGCACTCATGTTCCAGGTGCTTACCGCAGCACGGCCCGGCGAGGTACGAGCGGCAAAGTGGGGACAGATCGACTCCGAGAAGCGCGAGTGGATCCGACCAGCAGATATGATGAAAGGTGGCGAGGCCCACACGGTTACGCTGAGCGAAGCGGCTATGTCGCTGCTGGAACTGCTGCGAGACCAACGCAAGCGCAAGGCGGACGAGCTGATCTTCGTCGGCCAGCGAGGAGGCATGCTTTCTGACATGACCCTCAACAAGGTCCTTCGCGATGCGAAACTGCCCTACGATGCTCACGGCTTTCGAAGCTCGTTCCGCGACTGGGCCGCGGAGAGGATGTCAGAAATACCAGATCCCGTCGCCGAAGCAGCGCTCGCCCACGCCGTTCCAGACAAGGTCGTGCGTGCATACAAGCGCACCACGTTCATCGAAATGCGTAAGACATTAATGCAAGCGTGGGGTGCCTACACCATCAAGATAGGCGCGCTTGGGGGCACGGCATGACCTCAGATCAAAAGAGCAGCGAGACTGAGTCACTCAAGGACGTCTTGGATTTTTTTGATAGGAAAAATTTGTTCGAAGGTGCTAAAACAGCGCCATCGGAATGGCGTATCAGGGAGGCGCGCACCCTGCTTGCTCATGCGATAGACACTGCCAGGCTAATGTGCGGGCCTGAGATACTCGCCCTCGCGTATGGCGATCCAACCGCGGCTGATCGAAAAGACCATTTGTTAGCGTTGGCGGATCGGCTGCATTGGCCTGCCCTACTGTTTTCTGACGTAGCTTCTGCTGCTGGTGACTATGGTTTCGATGCTCTCGCCGTCGAGTGTGAAAGCGTCGCACATGGGGACGCACCTCGGCTGTTCGCGAAGCTTCCCGGTTATCGGAAGAATGTGAGACTGCTCGCTGCTAAACTCGGGGCAAACCGCTGGGATGCCTATCTTGATGGACGCGGAGTAGAGACGGCCATGAGGCATTCTGCACTGGCCAATGCCTTTGGCCAGGAGTGGGACACGATGTCTCGATGGCCGAAAGAGGCGGCTGCGGCTTGGGGGAGCAAGCCGATTGAAGACCACTTAGAATCGCAGCGGTATCGTGGAGCCGAGCACCTACGGCGCTACGGACCGCTTGAAGAACGTGGCTGGCTCGCGGCAATTAGCCGTTCGGGTCGGGTTTTCAAGCGACAGGCCGGCTACTCGGCGTAACAGTGGCCCGCCGGAGCGAATT
>JAYRLJ010000089.1:0-10264 GCA_041905305.1 Hylemonella sp.
ATTCTGGTCCAGCGTGAGGGTCACGCCGTCGTTGACGTTGAGGGCGGCCAGCCGATTGCTGCCGCCGATGGCCGCATCCGTGTTGTAGTTGCCGCTGAAGGTCAGCGTACCCTGGCCGGAAGCGGCGCCGTCGATGGTGCCTGTGCCCTGGTTCTTGAGTGTCAGGTTGGCGCCGCTGCCCAGGGTGGTGTTGGCATTGATGATGCCGCTGCCGGTCTGGGTGTAGGTGGCGCTGCCGCCGATGGCCAGGGCCGTTGCAGTCAGGGTGCCGGCGCTCTGGTTGACCGTGCCATTGACATTGATCGTGGCCGCGCTGGCGTTCTTCTCCAGCGTCAGGGTCGAGCCACTGTTGACCGTGATGGTATTGAGGCTGGCCGTGCTGCCCAGCGCCTCGTCCGTGGTGTAGTCGTGGGCGAAGATCAGCGTGCCCTGGCCATTCGCGGCGCCGTCGATGGCGCCGCTGCCCTGGCTGCGCAGCGTCAAGGTGGCGCCGCTACCGAGGGTCGTATTCGTCACGGCCAGCGAACCGCCGGTCTGGTTCAGCGTCGCCCCGGCTTTCAGGATCAGGTAATCGGCGCTGATGGTCTGGCCGCTCTGGTTGAGCACGCCGCTGCTGCCCTGACCGACAGTGACCGTGGTGGCCTTGATGTTGTGGGCGGCATTCAACGTCGCACCGTCATTCACGGTCAGGGACTGCAGGTAATGGGACAAACCGCTGCCGATGTCGTTGCCCAGGGTCACGGTCCCTTGCACGACAACGGCCCCTTGACCGCCGGTGGCGTTGCTCACCACACCGGTGGGGGCAGCGCCATTCAGGATGAGCTGGCCGGTGGCGCCCGTCGAAAAGGTGACTGTCGTGGGAATGGTGCCGGTCTGCACGGTGCAGTTGCCGGTGTCGATGGTTGCGGCAGCGCCATCGCTACAGGTCGTTGCGAAGGCCTCAGGCGCAGGCACGACGAGCGCCGCGGAAAATAACGCAGCGCCCGTGACCAGACGAGTAGGCCTGAAGCACATCCTCCCTCCACACGTTGTTGTTTGCCCTAAAGCTACAACGCATCGGCAAGATCAAAGTTGATCTGTGTCATCCTTGACGCGCGTCAATGGACCGTTTTCCGACGCTTTTGCTCAAGGGCGGCAGCTGACTTCCTGGCCCAACAGCTGTGGCCACGCCTGTGCCCAGCCCGTATCGTGGCTGGCGGTCTCCACCACGTGGACCGAGGCACAGCGGCTCGTCTCCAACCGGGCGACGAAACGCTGGGCGATGTCGGAGGGAACGGTTCGGTCTTGAGCGCCGACGAAATGGCGCTGCGGCAGGCTGGACAGCCGCACCGCCTCATCGATGGCGTTGAGCGAGCCCTTCAAGGCGCTCACGCCATGCCGTGCCGTCAGCGCCGCATGGTCGAGGTTGCCGGCGACGGTGCGCAGGCTCAGGACATCGTGGCGTCGTGCTGCCGCCAGGGCGGCCACGGCCGCGCCGCCGGAATAGCCCACCAGATGCAGGCCGCCGGCCTGCGCCAGGGCGCGTAACTGGGTCAGTGCCGCCTCGGTGGCCGCGATCACTTCTTCCGCGTAGCGCTTGCCGGTCCAGTAATCCACGGCGCAGGGGTGTTCGGCGTCCTGGATGAGGTACTGGCAGGGGCGTGCCAGATAGGCCACGTTGGCTGCGGAATCCTGCAGCGCCAGACGCAGCGCGAGCGGGTCCGTCGGGGTGGGGTCGTCGGAGGGCTGGTGGCGGGTTTTCCAGGCATAGCCATCGCCTTCGATGTAGACCGTGAGTGGCTGGCCTGCCGCGCTTGCGCGCAGGTAGGCGCGCAGCACGAAACCCTCGGCATCCACCGTGACCGGGTTCAGTCTTGCACTGCGGGCCAGCCCATCGGCGGTCCGCCGGCGCACCTCGGGCGGCGGGGTCGCAGCGCATGCCGTCAGCAGTGCAGCGACCAGCAGCCGCCACGGCAACAGGGTCATGGCGCGCATGCGGATCGCCTGATCGGCATCACCGGGTCGCCGCTCTTTGTTGCAGTCCCGTATAGGCCTGCGCGAAGCCGGCCATCGGCACAGCCACGGTGATTTGGCGGCGCGTGACCGCATCAAGAAACGCCACCTGGGTGAGTTGGCCGCCCGTCAGCGCGGCCAACAGTTCGGCGTCGAGCGGGAGCATGGCTTCGCAGCCATCGGATGTGCAGGTGTGAACCTCGGCCTTGCGCTGCAGTCCAGCGTCCACGCGAAGCGCTACACCCAAGGGGATGTAGATGCCCAGCGGCACCGTCAGATGCAGGACAGGCCGCCGTTCCGGCCCGAGATCGCCTGCCATCACGCGCAGTACGCGTTGCCCTGTATCGGTCAGGCTGGTGTTTTGTTCAACGTAGCAGGAGACAGCGCCTGCATCACATGCCAATTTCCAGGCGCCAAAGGTCTGCGCATGGGCCTGCTGCCAATACGTTGCAGTCAGCACCATCAGCAAGCCCAACAGGGCCGATGTCGGTGCGTGACAGGTGAGGCGAGCAAGCGGCAAGGGCATGGTCTGCAAGCTGAGCGTATGTGGTTGCCTAATGAGCTCGCACGACCCTCAGCGTAACAGAACAGAGGTACCCGAAGCGGTTAAGGGCTGGCTGCCGGCCTCAACACCTTCAGGCTTCCAGCGCCTGTCGCACAGCGGGCGCCGGGCGCGTGCGGTAAAACTTCAGCGGCATTTCCTGCGCGGCGCGCGCGGCCTGGTTCAGCACCGACTTCTTCATCTTGCCGACCACGTGCATTTCGCACGGCTTGCAGTCGAAGCGCAAGGTCAGCTTCTCCTTGCCGTTGATCAGGGTCAGCGGTTCGGCGCGCACTGTACCCTGAACGCCGGTCACGCCCTTGGCCTGTTTCGGGCACAGGCTCAAGGAGTAGCGCACGCAGTGCTTGGTGATCATCAGGCTGACTTCGCCTTCCTCTTCGTGGCTCTCGTAGGCGGCGGCAATGACCTTGACGCCATGCTTGGCGTAGAAGTCGCGCGCCTTTTCGTTGAAGACGTTCGCGAGGTAGGTGAGGGTGTCTTCCGGGTAGGACACCGGCGGCTCCACCGGCTTGGCGCGGGTCGGGCGCTGGTACGCCTTGGCGCGGGCTGATTCGAGTGCTGCCACGGCGTCACGACGCAGGGCATTCAGTGTGGAGGCCGGCACGAACCAGGGTTGGGCGAGGTTCAGCGTGATGTCGATGGGCTCGAAGATCGTGGTGCCGAAACGCCCGAGCTGCTCGCGAAGCGTGGCCTCGGCCTGCGCAGCGTTGCGGGCCGACTCCTTGGCGACGACCACCGCTGCACTGCCCGTGTGGCCGTCCTCATCGGTCAGCTGCAAAGAAAAGCCGTCAGCAGTTTCTTCCAGCTTGGCCCAGATGCCGATACGGCGCTCGCTGGACTTCTTTTCCAGCAGGCGCACCCAGTTCATGTCGCGGTTGCGATTAAGTTCGGTGCCTTTGCGCAGATCCTTGAAGCCGGCGACCGGGTCTTTCGGGTACACGCGCCACTGGTCCACCGCCATCGACGAAGCCGGCTCGGCGCGGTTGATGGCCATGCCCACCAGCTCCTTCTGCAGGTCGTAGTAGCACAGGCCATCGCCGTTGTGCAGCACGGTACCGGGCTCGCTGACGCTGAGTTCGACGAAGTCCGGCCCGACCTTGGTGACGTAGCCCAGGTGCCGGCCCGGGTTCTTAGGCGTGTCGAAGGCGCCGATATCGGCCTTGCGGCCTTGCACGAAGTAGTCGGTGAACTCGCGGTTGAAGTTCTGGTCCGGGTCCGGCGTGAAGCTGAAGGTGGTCTTGCCGCTGGAGGCGCGCGCCAGTTCGGGCCGTTGCTCCAGCAGTTCGTCGAACAATTTGCGGTAGTGCGCCGTGATGTTCTTGACGTAGGCCAGGTCCTTGTAGCGGCCCTCGATCTTGAAGCTGCGGATGCCGGCATCGACCAGCGCGGCCAGGTTGGCGCTCTGGTTGTTGTCCTTCATCGACAGCACGTGCTTGTCGTGCGCGACAAAGCGGCCCTGGCTGTCCATCACCTGGTAGGGCAGGCGGCAGGCCTGGGAGCAGTCGCCGCGGTTGGCGCTGCGGCCGGTGTGGGCGTGGCTGATGTAGCACTGGCCGCTGTAGGCCACACACAGGGCGCCGTGGATGAAGAACTCCAGCGTGCAGTGCGTCTGGCGGCGGACCTCCTTGATCTGTTCCAGCGTCAACTCGCGTGCCAGCACCAGCTGGGACAGGCCGGCATCCTGGAGGAAGCGGGCCTTCTCGGGCGTACGGATGTCGGTCTGGGTGCTCGCGTGCAGCTGGATGGGCGGCAGGTCGAGCTCCAGCAGGCCCATGTCCTGGATGATCAGCGCGTCGACACCGGCGTCGTAGAGTTGGTGGATCAGCTTGCGCGCCGGCTCCAGTTCGTCGTCACGCAGGATGGTGTTGACGGTGACGAAGATGCGGCTGTTGAAGCGATGGGCATGGCGTACCAGGCGCGCGATGTCAGGCACCGAATTGTCTGCGCTGGTGCGCGCGCCAAAGGAGGGACCGCCGATGTAGACGGCATCAGCGCCGTGGTTGATGGCCTCAATGCCAATATCGGCGGTGCGGGCCGGCGCCAGAAGTTCTAGCTGATGTTCGAACAAGGACATGCCGCGATTATCCCAGCCCGGCCCGTTTTGCGCCGGCCATGAAAAAACGCGGCCGTAGCCGCGTTTTTTGTTGGGAATGCCCCAGGCTTACTCGATCTTGGCCTTGGCGCGCAGGTCTTCCTGGTACTTCATCAGCTTCTGCTGGCCCAGCTGCTGGGCGATCTGCGGCTTGACCTCTTCCAGCTTGGGCAGCTGAGCTTCACGCACGTCGTCCAGACGGATGATGTGCCAGCCAAACTGGCTCTTGACCGGGGTGTCGGTGATCTTGCCCTTGGCCAGCTTGACCATGGCATCGGAGAACTCCTTCACGTAGCTGCCGGCGCTGGCCCAGTCGAGGTCACCGCCATTGGCACCGGAGCCCGGGTCCTTGGACTGCTTCTTGGCGATGTCCTCGAACTTGGCGCCTTTCTTCAACGAGGCGATGATGGCCTTGGCCTGCTCTTCCTTTTCCACCAGGATATGGCGGGCACGGTATTCCTTGCCGCTGTTGGCGGCGGCGAACTTGTCGTACTCGGCCTTGATCTCGGCATCCGTCACCGGGTTGTTCTTCTGGAAGTTGGCGAACAGCTCGCGGATCAGAATGGCCTGGCGGGTCAGCTCCATCTGGGCCTTGAAGTCCTCGCTGGCGTCCAGGCCGAGCTTCTGGGCTTCCTGCATGAAGAGCTCACGGGCGATCACCTCGTCCTTGATCTGGCCCATCATGTCCGGCGTCACGGGGCGGCCGGAACGTGCCACCTGCTGCGCCAGCGCATCGACGCGCGACATCGGCACCGGCTTGCCGTTGACGATGGCGACGTTCTGGGCGGCGGCCGGCACGGCCAAGGCGCTCAACAGGGTGGCGGCCGCCAGGGCCGAATAAAACTGCTTCTTCATCATGGGTCCTACGAGGTACGAATACGAAAGTCGGGGAGTCGGCCCGCGGGCGTTACAGCGTTTCGATGGCAATCGCATGCACGCCCTGGGCGATGAATTCCTGCAGCGCATCATACACAAGGCGATGGCGTGCCACGCGCGTCTGGCCTGTAAACAAAGGTGAAGCGATGCGCACCCGGAAATGGGTGCCGAAACCGGTGCCATTGGCACCGGCGTGGCCGGCATGGGCGGCACTTTCATCCAGCACGTCCAGCACCGTGGGTTGCAGGGTGGCGCGCAGCTGCTGCGCCATGCGGTCGGCCATGGAGAGGCTCTGGTTCATGCCTGGTCCCGCTTGCCGTTGTGCAGGTGGCGCGCAATGTAAAAGCCTTGCGCCACGATGAACAGCAGCGGGAAGGCGTAGCCCCAGAGCTTGAAGTTGACCCAGGCCTCGGTGCTGTAAAGCGCCGCCACATAGCCGTTGAGCGCGGCCATGAAGACGCAGTAGACGATCCAGGCCTGGTTCAGCCGCATCCACACTGCATCTGGCAGCTCCAGCTGGCTGCCCAGCAGGATCTTCAGGAAGTTCTTGCGCAGCCCCCACAGTGCCACGGCCAGGCCAATAGCCATGGCCGCGTACAGCACCGTGGGCTTCCATTTGATGAAGCGTTCATCGTGCAGCAGCAAAGTCATGGCGCCGAACACGAGGATCAACGCCAGCGTGATCTTGTGCATCACCTGCAGTTTGCGGTCCAGGGCGTAGATCAGTCCCATCTGCACCACTGTGGCCGCCATCAGCACGCCAGTGGCCATGTAGATGTCATAGAACTTGTAGGCGCCGAAGAACAGCAGGATGGGAAAGAAGTCGATCAGGATTTTCATGCGGCACTCAGTTGCTGCCCGGATTATCGGCCTTGAAGTCCAGGGCAGCTGAGTTCATGCAGTAGCGCAGGCCGGTGGGGGCCGGGCCGTCCTCGAACACATGGCCGAGGTGGGCGCCGCATTGGGCGCACAGGGTTTCGACGCGGATCATGCCGTGGCTGGTGTCGCGCCGCTCTTCGATGGCGCCCGGAAGCGCCGCTTGCCAGAAGCTGGGCCAGCCGCAGCCGGCGTCGAACTTGGTGCTGGCGTCGAACAGCTTGGCACCGCAGCAGATGCAGTGGTACTGGCCCGGCTGCCAATGGTCTTCGTAGCGGCCGGTGAAAGGGCGTTCGGTGGCGGCGCGGCGCGTGACCTCGAAGGCCAGCGGCTCGGCGCCTTTCTCGGCCAGCAGGGCCCGCCATTCGGCATCGGTCTTTTGAATGCTCATGAGGAACAGCTGATTTCGATGGAAGAAGCCCAGTCGGGCGGAAAACCGGCCTCGGCATCAAAGCCGGGGTGTTCGTCAAACGGATTGTCCAGCAAGGCCCGCAGCTTGGCGACAGCCGAAAAATCCTTGGCCTGTGCCTGCCGGATGGCGAGCTCACCGAGGTGGTTGCGCAGCACGAACTTGGGGTTGGTTTTGAGCATCAAATCGGCACTTGGGCCTTTCTCCTCATGCATCAGGCGCTCTGAATAACGTAGCAGCCAGGCATCCAGCCCGGCACGGTCGAGAAACAGGTCACGCAGCGGCTCGGGGTGCGCAGCACCGCTGGCGACGAACTGGCTCAGGCGGCGCCAGAAGATGGTGTAGTCCACCCGTTCGGCGGCCAGCAGCTTCAGGATGTCTTCGGTCAACGCACGGTCTTCCGGGCGCGACTGGCACAGGCCGAGCTTGGCGCGCATGCGGGCTTCCAGTTCGGCCGGGAAGCGCTGCTTGTAGGGCTCCAGCGCGGCCAGCGCCAGCTCCTGGTCTTCGATCAAGGGCAGCAGCGCCTGGCCGAGGCAGAACAGGTTCCAGTAGGCGATGTTGGGCTGGCGGTTGTAGGCGTAGCGGCCCTGCGTGTCGGAGTGGTTGCAGATGTGGGCCGGGTTGAAGCCGTCGAGGAACTGGAACGGGCCGTAGTCGATGGTGAGGCCCAAGATGCTCATGTTGTCGGTGTTCATGACACCGTGGCAGAACCCCACGGCCTGCCACTGCGCCACCATGGCAGCGGTGCGCTCGCTGACCGCTTCCAGAAGGGCAGCATAGGGATTGCCGGCCAGACGGTCAGTGGCGCGGCAGACCGGGTAGTAACGGTCGATGACGTAATCCGCCAGCTGGCGCAACTGGGCGATCTGGCCGTTGGCGGCGAAGTGCTCGAAATGGCCGAAGCGGATGAAGCTCGGCGCCACGCGCGTGACCACGGCAGCAGTTTCCATGGTCTCACGGCGCACCGGCGCGTCCGAGCCGGTGACACACAGCGCACGCGTGGTCGGGATGCCCAGTGCGTGCATGGCCTCGCTGCATAGAAATTCACGGATGCTGGAGCGCAGCACGGCGCGGCCGTCGCCCATGCGGGAGTAAGGGGTGCGGCCGGCACCCTTGAGCTGGATTTCCCAGCCGTGTTCGGTCTCGCCAAGCAGGATGGCGCGGCCGTCGCCCAGCTGACCCGCCCAGACGCCGAACTGGTGGCCGCTGTAGACGGTGGCCAGCGGGTCGGCGCCCTGTAGCGGGGCGTTGCCAGTCAACGCGCCCAGCGCGGCTTCGCCGCTCAGCCAGTCGGCATCGAGGCCCAACGTGGCCGCCACGCTTGGACTGCGGCCGACCCAGTAGGGGGCCGGCAGCGGCGTGGGGGCCAGTCGGGTGTGGAAGGCCGGGCCGAGGGCGGCGTAGCGGTGCTGCCAGCGCAGCCCGTGCGAGCGGGCGGCCACGGGGGAGTCAACAGTCATGGAGGGATTGTCCCGCAGCCCGAGCGGGCTTGTTGCGCGCAGGGCTATCCGGCCTCCGGCGAAGCGCTGGTGGCGAGAAAGCGGTTCAGGGCTGCATCGTCGACGATGACCACGCGGCCCAGCTCGAGCGACACAATGCCGCGCTCGGCCAACTGACGTAGAACGCGGTTGACGGTCTGGCGCGACAGGCCGACCAGGGAGCCCAATTCCTCCTGCGTCAGGAAGAGGCGCCGGGTACTGCGCCAGAACAGCCGGCTCAGGTAGAGCGCCACCCGGTGTTCCGGCGCCCGGGTACGGCCGGCCTCGATCAGCGCCATGGCCTGGCCCAGCCGCATGTTCAGGTGTTGCACCAGGTACTGATTGAAACGCAGGTTGTGCTGCTGTAAGTCGTTGAAAGCGGCACGCGGCAGGCACATCAGGCAGCTGTCGCGCAGGGCGACGACCGCGTAGCGGCGTGCCTCGCCCTTGAGTACCGAGCCTTCGCCGAACCATTCACCGTCAGGTACGCCAATGAAGGCCGAGCGCTTGCCGTCCGTGGTGGTGGCGGTCTGCAGCTTGACCAAGCCGCTGAGCACGGCGTACCAGCCCTGTACGGGCTCACCGGCCGGCAGCACGGTCTGCCCCTTGCCCGCCGGCAGCACCTCGACCTGCGCAAGCAGCCGCGCCTGCCCTGGACCGTCCAAGGACGTGAACCAGGGTTGGGCGGCAAGGAAGTTGTGCACCAGAGGGCGCGCATCGCACAGCATGCCCCCGATTCTGCGGCAGTTGTCACCCTCACCTCAGGATGGGCTGGGGTTTCTACGGGGTAGCTGTCAGCCAGGCGACAAAGTTTGCGCTTCATCAAGCGAACTGCCATAGTTGTCGCCACTGGCCGCGTCATACTGCGGCCTGCGGAGCGACCGCGCCAGATTGCTCCGGTAGTCCGAACGAATTGAACCCAAGGAGATGTGCCCATGCTCGGCCTGATGCAAAGCCAACCGTTGCTGATTTCTTCCCTGATCGACTTTGCTGAGCGACACCATGGCGATGCCGAGGTGGTGTCGCGCCGGGTGGAGGGCGATATCCACCGCTACACCTGGCGCGACGTGGCGGTCCGCTCGCGTCGCGTGGCCAACGCCCTGGACGCCATGAAGCTGGCTTTCGGTGACCGCGTGGCCACCTTGGCCTGGAACGGCTACCGCCACCTGGAGCTGTATTTCGGCGTCAGCGGTTCGGGCCGCGTGCTGCACACCATCAACCCGCGCCTGCACCCGGACCAGATCGCCTGGATTGCCAACCATGCCGAGGACCAGGTGCTGTGCTTCGACATGACCTTCCTGCCACTGATCCAGGCGGTGCATGCCAAGTGTTCGACGGTGAAGCACTGGATCGCCCTGTGCGATGCCGACAAGCTGCCGGCCGACAGCGGCATCCCCGGCCTGATGAGCTACGAGGCTTGGATCGGCAAACAATCCGACCGCTACCACTGGCCCGAGTTCGACGAGAACACCGCCTCCAGCATGTGCTACACCAGCGGTACCACGGGCAACCCGAAGGCGGCGCTGTACAGCCATCGCTCGACCATCCTGCACGCCTACGCCGCCGCACTGCCCGACGTGATGTGCCTGAGTGCCCGTGACTCGGTGCTGCCAGTGGTGCCCATGTTCCACGTCAACGCCTGGGGCATTCCGTATTCCGCCGCGCTGACCGGCTGCAAGCTGGTGTTCCCGGGCCCGGCGCTTGATGGCAAGTCGATCTACGAACTGGTCGAAGCCGAGCGCGTGAGCTACGCCGCCGGCGTGCCCACCATCTGGCAGATGCTGCTGGGCCACATGAAGCCCAACAACCTGAAGTTCAGCACCCTCAAGCGCACCGTCATCGGCGGCTCGGCCTGCCCGCCGGCCATGATCACCGCTTTCCGCGAGGAGTACGGGGTGGAGGTGCTGCACGCCTGGGGCATGACCGAGATGAGTCCGCTGGGCACCCTGTGCACGCTGAAGAACAAGCACCTGACG
>JAYRLJ010000090.1:0-10238 GCA_041905305.1 Hylemonella sp.
ACGAAAGGAGCCTGGCCAGCGCACCCAACATGTTCAGCGCTGCCAAGCTGGTGGGCGATGCGGTGCGCAAGGTGCACGAGCGCGACGCTGAGTCGCTCAAGGAATTCGGCATCGAGTTCAACGTCAACCTCATCTTCGGCGGCCAGATCAAGGGCGAGATGCCACGCCTCTTCAACATCTACTCGGCCGGCAACTTCATCGAGGCCACGCACGAGACGCCGTACTTCCAGATCGGCGAGTCCAAGTACGGCAAGCCCATCCTGGACCGCGTGATCGGCAGCCGGCTCAGCCTGGACGAGGTGGCCAAGTGCTGCCTGATCTCCATGGACTCCACCATGAAGTCCAACCTGTCCGTGGGCCTGCCTCTGGACCTGCTGTGCTACGAGCGCGACAGCCTGCACGTGCGTCGCCACACGCTGATCGACGCGAAGGACCCGTACTTCACCTCGCTGCGTGACCGCTGGGGCGAGCAGCTGCGCAAGGTGTTCAACGAGCTGCCGAGTCCCGGCTACTGGTCGCCCTGACGCCGCGATGCGGGGACGTGGCGGCGGGCGTGCGCTGCCGTTCAGGGGTTGCAGACATCGCAGTTGGCCGGATCGGCGTGTGGCGAAATACCCGCCATGGTCTCTTCGTGGTGACCACAGCGGGCGCAGCGCATCAGCCGTGCCCGTGCCAGCCGGGTGGGTGATCCACAGGCGCGGCATGGCAGGCCCGGCTTGTGCTCGGTCACGCAGTACCCCGGTGCCTGGCACTGCGGGCAGGCCGATTGCAGCTTGCGGATGAGATCGTCGACGGCACGGCTGATCATTGCCTGCCGGGTCGGATTGCAGAACGCCCGCAGGTCGTTTTCGACCACCACGCCTTGTCCGGACGATGCCTGCAAGGCCGCCAGAAAGGCCGTGCGCAGTGTGTCGGGATCACGGATGCCCTTGACGATCGTTTCCCGGGAGTCGTCGCCGGGTCGCACGACCAGATGATGGTCCGGGAATCCCGCTTCACGCGCGAACTGTTCGAGTTCTTCGACGGAGCGGACTGTGCGCTGCAGGTTCATGGCAAAGCCCTGCGCCAGACCCGTGACTTCGATCTGTCGCTCCCGGTCCAGCCAGGCCACCATCTCCACGTTCCAGGCGCTCAGGCCACCAAACGGGTCCGGGCCGAAGGCGCCTTCGCTGCCCACGCCCACCGTGGTCCCGAGCAGGCCCATGCCGATGACGGCCTTGTGCCGGGCCGCATCGGCCTGGCTGCCGCGGCGGCTGATCTCGTTGGTGAAGGTGCCGAGCAGATCCGTGTTGTACTGGTCGGTGTGCAGCAGCTCGCATCCCAGCGCGCGCTCCAGCGGGGAGCGCAACAGGCGCTCCTTGCCATGCTGGGTCAGGAAGGCGACACGTGTCGCCTGGTAGATCTGCGTCGGTAGAGACCGGTCATCCATGGGTTTCAGGCTAGCACGGCGCGCGCGGCCGCGCTGTAGAGGGGAATTCCGATGATGATGTTCAGCGGAAACGTGACGCCGAGGCTGAGTCCGAAGTACAGCGCCGGGTTGGCCTCTGGAATGGCGTAGCGCAGCACGGCCGGGACGACGATGTAGGACGCGCTGGCAGACAGGACCATGAGCATCGCGCCATCGGCGACGGGCAAGCCCAGAAGCCAGCTCAGGCCGAGCGCGATGGCGGCATGGAGCACCGGTGCGACAAGTGCATAGAGCCACAGGGTAGACGGCGCACTGCGTGCTTCCTGGAACTTGCGTGCCACCAGCAGTCCCATGTCGAGGAGAAAGAAGGCCAGCATGCCTTTGAACAGGTCACCCGAGAAGGGCTGCATCATCGCGCGGCCCGACTCTCCGCTGATGTAGCCGATGGCCAGCGACGCGAGCAGCAGCAGGTGCGCGCCGTCGGTGAACGATTCGTGCAGGATCTTGCGCATCGGAAAACTTGTGGTGCCGCCCCGCGTCATCGCCAAGCTGGCGCCCGAGACGACCACCCCGCCGTCGGCCTGGGCCATCTGGCGTGCGGCGTTGGCGAGCAGGACGGCCATGATGATGGCCGGCGACTCCATGATGACCATGGCCACCGCCATGTGTCCGCCGACGCTCGTACCGAGATGCTCCAGGTACTGCGTGGCGGTGACAAAGGTGACGGCACTCACCGAGCCGTAGGAGGCGGCGACAGCCGCCGCATCGTAGCGAGACACCCAGCGCTTCAGCAGTTGATAGCCGAGCGCCGGAACCAGCAGGGCCATGGTCACCGCGGCGCCGAGGCTGATCGCCACCTCGGCGGTCAGGCCTGACTTGGCCAGCGCGAAGCCACCTTTCAGGCCCAGCGCCATGAGCAGGTAGAGCGAGAGGAATTTGGCGATCTGCGGCGGAATTTCCAGGTTGGAGCGCACCGCACCGGCCAGGAGGCCGAAGACAAAGAAGAGGATGGCCGGATCAAGAAGGTTTTGCATGTGTCAGTAACTCCTTTCCGACGGATGCTAATCAGCCTGGGGGTCACTGTAAAATCGATTCTTGGATATCTGACTATAGATTTTTATCTATGAATGTGACTTTTCGTCAGTTGAAGCTCTTTCTCGCACTGGCCGAGACCGGCAGTGTCAGTGCGGCGGCCCGGGTGATGCACGTCACCCAGCCCACCGCGTCCATGCAGCTGAAGGAAATCTCATCGGCTGTCGGCATGCCTCTGTACGAGGTCGTGGCGAAGAAGATCTATCTGACCGAGATGGGTGTGGAGCTGGCCAAGACGGCACGCCAGATGACACAGGCCTGGGACGCCTTCGAGCAGCAGGTGTTTGATGCCAAGGGGCTCAAGCGGGGCAAGCTGCGCCTCGCCGTGGTGAGTACTGCCAAGTACTTCATGCCCCGACTGGTCGGTTCCTTCTGCAAGCGTTATCCGGCGGTCGACCTGTCGCTCGAAATCCTGAACCGCGATGGGGTGGTGCATCGTCTGCGCGAGAACATGGATGACCTCTACATCATGTCCATGCCGCCGGCGGATATGGATCTGGCCGACGAGGTGTTCATGGCCAATCCGCTGGTGCTCATCGCCGCAACCCGCGACGTTCTGACCAAGCGCCGCCACATTCCGCTGCAGGAACTGACAGACCGCCGCTTCGTCATGCGCGAGAAGGGGTCGGGCACCCGCATGGCCGCAGACCGGCACTTCCGCACCCAGCGGTTCCGGCCGGATATCCGTCTGGAGCTGGGCAGCAACGAGGCGGTGAAAGAGGCCGTGGCCGGTGGCCTGGGCATTGGCGTCGTGTCCCGGCATGCCCTGCATGGGTTGGCGCGTGAGAACGGCGTTGCCATGATCGACGTGCAGCATTTCCCCATCGCCTCCAGCTGGCACGTGGTCCACCCGGCCGGCAAACGCCTGTCACCATTGGCCTCCGCATTCAAGGCGCATCTCGGTACGGAAGTGGCGCATCTGGCGCGCCTGCGCACCTGAGCGCGGAGCGCCTCGCCCTTCGCTACGGGATCCGCGTCAGGGCGTTTCCTGCGCCAGCTCGTTGACCGGCACGCAGCTGCAGAACAGGTTGCGGTCGCCCCAGACGTTGTCGATGCGGCCCACCGGCGGCCAGTACTTGGCGTGCTGCTCCTCGCCGCGCGGGAAGGCGGCCACCTCGCGCGGGTAGGCGTGGGGCCACTCGGGCTTGAGCAGGCTGGCGGCGGTGTGCGGGGCGTTCTTCAGCGGGTTGTCGTCCTGCGGCCACTCGCCGCGCTCCACCTTGGCAATCTCATGGCGAATGGCGATCATGGCGTCGATGAAGCGGTCCAGCTCGTCCAGCGTCTCGCTTTCGGTGGGCTCCACCATCAGCGTGCCGGGCACCGGGAAGCTCAGCGTGGGCGCGTGGAAGCCGTAGTCCATCAGGCGCTTGGCCACGTCCTCGGCGCTGACGCCACTGGTCTCTTTCAGCGGGCGCAGGTCCAGGATGCACTCGTGCGCCACATGGCCGTTCTCGCTAGCGTAGAGCGTGGGGTAGTAGTCCTTCAGGCGGGCGCTGACGTAGTTGGCGCTCAGGATGGCCACTTCGGTGGCCGCGGTCAGACCCTTAGCACCCATCATGCGCACGTACATCCAGCTGATGGGCAGCACGGCGGCATTGCCCATCGGCGCGGCAGAAACAGCGCCCACGCCGTGGGCCGCCACACCACCGGTCGCATGGCCGGGCAGGTAGGGCACGAGGTCTTCCACCACGCACACCGGGCCCACGCCGGGGCCGCCACCGCCGTGCGGGATGCAGAAGGTCTTGTGCAGGTTGAGGTGGCTCACGTCGCCGCCGAACTCGCCCGGCGCGGCGACGCCCACCAGCGCGTTCATGTTGGCGCCGTCCACATAGACGCGGCCGCCGTGCTGGTGTACCAGGGCACACAGGTCTTTCACGCCTGTCTCGAACACACCATGCGTGCTGGGGTAGGTGATCATCACGCAGGCCAGGCGCTCGCTGTACTGCTCGCACTTGGCTTTCAGGTCGGCCAGGTCCACGTTGCCGCGGGCGTCGCAGGCGGTCACCACCACGGTCAAACCCACCATCTGCGCGCTGGCGGGGTTGGTGCCGTGGGCGGAGGAGGGGATGAGGCAGATGTCGCGGTGGCCCTGGCCCTTCGCTTTATGCCAGGCGCGGATGGCCAGCAGGCCGGCGTATTCGCCTTGGCTGCCGGCGTTCGGCTGCAGGCTGATGCCGGCGTAGCCGGTGGCCTGGCAGAGCCAGGCGCGCAGCTGGGCGTCCAGCTCGGCGTAGCCGGCGCGCTGCTCGGCCGGGGCAAACGGGTGGATGTGGGCGAACTCGGGCCAGGTGATGGGGATCATCTCGCTGGTGGCGTTGAGCTTCATGGTGCAGCTGCCCAGCGGGATCATGCTGCGGTCCAGCGCCAGGTCCTTGTCGCTCAAGGCGCGGATGTAGCGCAGCATGCCGGTCTCGCTGTGGTGGGTGTTGAACACCGGGTGCGTCAGGAAGGCACTGCTGCGGCGCAGGGCGGCCGGGATCAGCGTGGCACCGTCGTCCATGTCTTCCACCGAGGGCAGGGTCTGGCCTTCGTTGGCAAAGCAGCGCCACAGCAAGGTCAGGTCTTCGCGCGTGGTGGTCTCATCGAGCGAGATGCCGAGCGAAGCTTCAGAGCAAGAACGCAGGTTGGCCCCCGCGGACAGTGCGCGGGCAGCTATGGTTTTGGTAGCGCTTCCAGTCTGCACGGTCACGGTGTCGAACGCCGTGGCGTGCGCCAGCGTGTGGCCCAGCGCTTGCAGGCCGCGCGCCAGGATGGCGGTGTAGCGCGCCACGCGTTCGGCGATGCGCGTCAGCCCCTGCGGGCCGTGGTACACGGCGTACATGCTGGCAATGACGGCCGGCAGCACCTGCGCGGTGCAGATGTTGGAGGTGGCCTTCTCTCGGCGGATGTGCTGTTCGCGCGTCTGCAGCGCCAGGCGGTAGGCCGGGCGGCCATGCACGTCCACGCTCACGCCCACCAGGCGGCCAGGCAGGGAGCGTTTGTGTTCGTCGCGGCAGGCCAGGTAGGCAGCGTGCGGGCCGCCGTTGCCCATGGGCATGCCGAAGCGCTGGGTGTTGCCCAGCACGATGTCGGCACCGAACTCGCCCGGCGGCAGCAGCAGCGTGAGCGCCAGCAGGTCGGCCGCCACGCACAGCGCGGCCTGCTGCGCGTGCGCCTGCTCGGCCAAGCCACGCAGGTCGGGCACGGCGCCACTGCTGCCCGGGTACTGGGCCAGCACGGCAAAGTAGTCGCCGGCAGCCATCAGCGCCGGCAAGGAACCCACGCGCACGTCCAGGCCCAGCGGCTCGGCACGGGTGCGGATGACCTCGATGGTCTGCGGGTGGCAGTCGGCGTCCACCAGGAAGGCGTTGCTCTTGCTCTTGACGCTGCGTTTGGCCAGCGTCATGGCCTCGGCGGCGGCGGTGGCTTCGTCCAGCATGGAGGCGTTGGCAATGGCCATGCCGGTCAGGTCGCACACCAGGGTCTGGAAGTTCACCAGCGCTTCCATGCGGCCCTGGCTGATCTCGGCCTGGTAGGGCGTGTAGGCGGTGTACCAGGCCGGGTTCTCCAGGATGTTGCGCAGGATCACGCCGGGCGTGTGGGTGCCGTAGTAGCCCTGGCCGATGAAGCTCTTGCACACCTGGTTCTTGCCCGCGATCGCTTTCAGCTCGGCCAGCGCGGCGGCTTCCGTCACCGGGGCCGGCAGCTGCATGCCCTGACCGCGTCGGATGGCCGGCGGCACGATGCCGTCGATCAGTTCGCGGCGCGAGGCCGAGCCGACGGCCTGCAGCATGCGCACCTCTTCCTCGGGCGTGACGCCGATGTGGCGTGCCAGGAACTCGTGCGGATTTTCAAGCGTGCTCAGGGGCGTGGCGGCGGTGGACATGCGTACGGCTTCCTCGTCAGGGACGATCGGGTTTGACAAAAAAGGTGGAGCGGCGCGACGCGTCGCAGCCGCAGGCGGTATCAGGCGTTCTTGGTCAGGGCGTTGTAGGCGGTTTCATCCAGCAGCGCATTCAGCTGGGATGCGTCAGACAGCTTGACCTTGAAGAACCAGCCGGCGCCCAGCGGGTCGCTGTTGGCCAGCGAGGGGTCGGCGCGCAGGGCTTCGTTGACCTCGGTGATCTCGCCGGAGACCGGCATGTACACATCGGCCGCGGCCTTGACGGACTCCACCACGCCGGCCACGTCCTTCTGGGCCAGCGTCTTGCCCACCTCAGGCAGGTCCACGAACACCACGTCGCCCAGCGCGTCCTGTGCGTGCACGGTGATGCCAACGACGGCGCTGTTGCCCTCGACCTTGACCCACTCGTGGTCTTCGGTGTACTTGATCATGTTGTTATCTCCTGAAAAACGGGTTCAAAAATCGGTTCAGCCACGGTAGTAGCGTGTGGGTACAAAGGGCATGGCCGTCACTTCCATGGGCACGGGCTTGCCACGGACGATGGCGTTGAGCCGCGTACCCACTGTGGCGCATTGTGACGCCACATAGGCCATGGCCACCGGCTTGTCCAGCGTGGGTGAGAGCAGACCGCTGCAGACCTCGCCGACGCGCTGGCCGCTGGCGTCCTGCAATTCCACGTGCTCGCGCACCGGCACACGCTCCAGTCCGATCAGGCCGACGCGCTTGCGTGTGAGGCTGGCGGGGTCGTCCAGTTGCGCCAGCACCAGCGCTGCGCCGGGAAAGCCGCCAGCGCGGGTGCCGCTGCTGCGGCGCACCTTCTGCAGGGCCCAGGTCAGGCCGGCCTCGATCGGTGTGGTGGTGGTGTCGATGTCGTTGCCATACAGGCACAGGCCCGCTTCCAGGCGCAGCGAGTTGCGTGCACCCAGGCCGGCCGGTTTTACTTCCGGCTGCGCCAGCAGCAGGCGGGCCAAGGCTTCGGCCTGCATCTCGTGCACCGAGATCTCGAAACCGTCTTCGCCGGTGTAGCCGCTGCGGGTGATGAAACAGTCGATGTCCTGCGCCGAGTGATGGATGTGGAACTGGCCGCCGCTCATGAAGACCAGCTGTTCCACGCCCGGGCACAGGCGCTGCAACGCGGTGACGGCTTGCGGGCCTTGCAGGGCCAGCAGGGCGCGCTCCGGCATGGGGATGACCTGGCAGCGGCTGCCGATGCGGGCCTGGATGTGGGCGATGTCGGCTGCCTTGCAGGCGCCGTTGACGATGACGAAGATGTCAGCGCCACGGTTGACGAACATCAGGTCGTCGAGGATGCCGCCCGCCTCGTTGAGCAGCATGCCATAGCGCTGCTTGCCCACGGCCAGGTCCTTTACGTCCACCGGCATCAGGGTTTCGAAGGCGGCGGCGGCGTCGGCGCCCACCAGGCGCAGCTGGCCCATGTGCGAGACGTCGAACAGGCTGGCGGCCGTGCGGGTGTGCTGGTGTTCGGCCATCAGGCCGGCCGGATACTGCACCGGCATGGCATAGCCGGCAAAGGGGACCATGCGCGCGCCAAGGGACAGGTGCAGGTCGTACAGCGGGGTGTGAAGCAGGTTCTCGTCAGCGTGGGCCAAGGCAAAACTCCAGGGGCATTGAAAACCACGGATCGGAATGATGTCCGAGCCATGGGCTGCCCCCGCTGTCCGCTTTACCTGAGAGATTCGCCGGGCCGTGCCAAGGGTGGCACGTGCTGCGGTTTGCTCCTTCGGTGGACGGCCCGCCGATGCGTGCCGCCTCTCTCCAGTGGGGTGGCGCCGGTCGGCATCGCTGCCGGCGGGCGTTTGTCAGTCCTTTTGCCTGAGCGTTCCGACGGTTGCCAGCAACCTTCTGCGCCTTCGGCGGCTCCCGCGCGGGAAGCTCTCTCCTGACGGGCGCGATTCTACCCGAGCGTTCTTGTGTTTCCGCCGGCTTGGTGCACGACCGGCAGCGTGCAGGCATAAAAAAACCGGCCCCAGGGCCGGTTTTCTCAGTGTGCTGTGCAGACGTTAGTAGCGATTGCCGCGACCAGCGCCGTAACCGCCGCCGCCGTAGCCGCCACCGCCTTCACGGCGACCGCCGCCGAAACCGCCACCACCGGTGCGCGGCTCCATCGGACGGGCGATGTTCACGACCATGTCGCGACCTTCGACGTTCTGGCCGTTCATGCCGCGGATGGCAGCTTCGGCTTCCGCCGGGCTGGACATTTCCACGAAGCCGAAGCCCTTGGAGCGGCCGCTGTCGCGGTCCATCATGACCTTGGCCGACTGGACGCCGCCAAACTCACCGAATTTTTGTTGAAGATCGTCGTCACGCACCGAGTAGGCGAGGTTACCGACATAAAGCTTGCTGCTCATGGGAGAGCCTTTCAAAAAAAGCGCCGTGGGTCTCAAAGAGCCTTGTGACGCAGGGGAATGAAGGTCCGGATGGACCGTTCAACGAAACGTGCGCCGGGCCGGTGCGGGTGCACCGCCGGTACGGGGAGGCAGGTGGCGGAAGGTGATCCGGCCCTTGCCCAGGTCATAAGGAGAGAGCTCCAGCGACACCTTGTCGCCGGCCAGGATACGGATGTGGTTCTTGCGCATCTTGCCGCCGGTGTAGGCGATCAGGGTGTGTCCGTTGTCCAGCGTGACGCGAAAGCGCGAATCGGGCAGCACTTCGTCTACCTTGCCTTGCATCTCGATCAGTTCTTCCTTGGCCATGGGGCGCTCCTTCTTCTAACGGGGTGACAGTGTGGGGTGCCGACGTTCAGGCGAAACCGTGCCGCTGCTGCAGCCAGCTATGGCCTTCGGCAATGGCATAGGCCAGCGCGCCTTCGCGGGTGGCGAATTCCGGGAGGAAGCGGAACACGCGGTCATGCGTGCCGCTGCCACGGCCACTGCGGATGGACACGGACGCCGTGTACTGGCCCGACTCAGTGGTCCGGGTGAGAGGTGAGACAAGGTACTTGCCCACCGAGAATGCTTTTTCTGGGGTGGTAATCATGTTGGGGTGCACGCGAACCGTCGCGCGTCTTCAAGGACTAAAACCGTTGTGCCAACAGGCAGAACGTTGCGGCACATGCCGCTGGGTGTCCGGTCCAGGGAAAGGAAAAACAGACCGGGGTAGGGCTCGCCGCAGGGGAGGGGAGTTTGACGACCGGGAGCCGGTGAGATCGGCCAGTGGGTGCGGTGGACGGCGTGTGAGGTGCCGCGGACCGTGTCAGACAACAGCTGATGCAAAGGTAAGCAATTTGCATCAACAAGCGGATTGTACGCGGCTTTGACGATCTGTGCTGGGCTTTTGATGCACGGATTCGTTTTCTTGCGTGATTAGGCCCGGGTCCGGTCGAGCGGGCGGCACAATCGGGCCGCAACCATGACGACCTCTTCCACGTTCAATCCTGCGGCGGCGCGGCGCTCCGGCCTGGTGGTTCTGCTGGCGCTGCTGGCTGCGGCCCTGTTGTACTGGGCCTTGCCGTTCGAACCGGTGGTCAAGAAGGGTCTGTGCCTGCTGCTGTTCATCGGCGTGCTGTGGCTGACGGAGGCGTTGCACCTGGCGGTCACGGCACTGCTGGTGCCGGTGGGTGCCTTGTTGCTCGGGTTCCCAGGGCTGGACACGACGCGGGCGCTGGCACCGTTTGCCGACCCGATCGTCTTTTTGTTCTTCGGCGGCTTTGCGCTGGCCACGGCGCTGCGGGTGCAGCAGCTCGACCGCAAGATGGCGGTGGCGCTGCTGGCGCTGTCGCGCGGACATCTGGGCTGGGCAGTGACCTTGCTGTTCCTCGTGACGGCGGTGCTGTCCATGGGCATCAGCAACACGGCCACCGCCGCCATGATGCTGCCGCTGGCGCTGGGCATCCTC
>JAYRLJ010000091.1:0-10182 GCA_041905305.1 Hylemonella sp.
CAACTGGTGTACGCGCAATTCGTGCCCGGCCTCGACCAGGGCCACAGCGGCGCAGTAGGCCCCGGTGTTCTTGTAGCGGCTCACGCCCAGCCCCATGCCGCGGCCCGCGCCCTCAGGCTGGGGGCGCCCCGACCAGCCGGCCATGGCGGCTGCGGTCTGCAGCACCTCGCGCAGGCGCACGTCCTCCAGGTGCCGCAGCCGGTACGCCAGCGGGTCCTCACCCAGCGCGACGGCAATCTCGTCAAGAAAGCTCTCGCTGGCAAAGACGTTGCAGTGCGCGCCGAGCGACCGCAGGGACGAGGTCCGCAAGGGCATGGCCAGCAGCCGGTGATTGACCACCTGCCATTGCGCGAAGTCATAGACCGGCATGGCATTGCGCTCGGCCCCGCCACCGGCCTGGCGCGGCATGTTGGCCGCTGGTGGCATGGCCGCGGCCTGCGCCCGATGGGTGGCGCCCAGCAGCACCGGCACCGGTGCACGCCCCGGGCGTGAGCTGTGGCCGTTGGACCAGATCTCGTGCCGCCACTGCGTGATGCGCCCGTCGGCCGCCACGTCGGCCTCCAGCGTCACCGCCATGGCCGCCCCCAGCGGCGACCAGCTCAGTTCGTCTTCACGACTCCAGACCACCTGCACCGCGCGCCCGGGCAGCGCACGTGCCAGCAGCACCGCGTCACAGGCCGCGTCGTCGGCACCATTGTGGCCGTAACAGCCGGCACCTTCGACATGGAACACGTCAATGTCGGTTGGCGGCAGGTCGAGCATGCGGGCCAGGTCGGCACGCAGGTTGAAGATGCCCTGGCTGTGCGTCCACACCTCCAGGCGGCCGTCCGAAAACCGCGCCACGCCGCAGGAAGGCCCGATGGAGGCATGCGCCAGGAAGGGGCGCGCGTAGCTGGCGCGAAAGCGTTGCTGCGTCGGCGGCAGCGGTGCGGGTGCCTGCTGCTCGGCATAGACGCTGGTCTCAACGGGCTGGCTCTGCAGCCAGCCTGGCAGGTCCGCGGCGTCGGGCAGCGTTGCCGCCTCGTGCCAGCTGGCCGCGGCCTGCAGCCGCTTGAGCGCCTGCACCGCGGTGTACTCCTGCTCGGCCACCACCCCGAGAAAGCGACCGTCGCACACCACGCTCACCACGCCGGGCAGGGCGCGCACGGCGCCGAGGTCCGCATGGCGCAGCTGCGCCCCGGGCGAAGGTGGGCGTGCCACCCGGCCGTACAGCATGCCGGGCAGTTCGAGGTCATGGATGAAATGGGCCTGACCGCGGATCTTGGCCGGCAGGTCGAGTTGCGCAACCGGGCGGCCGAGCAGCCCATCGGGCGACGGTGGGGCAGGCGCGACGAAACCAGTGGCCTCGCGCTCCAGCACCCCGCCCTGCGCCAGGGCCCAGTAGCTGGTCTGCCCGTCGGCACCCCGCCGGCGAATGCAGCCTTGCGCCACCAGCAATTCTGCGGGCGCTGCTTGCAGCTGGCGCGCCGCTTCTGCCAGCAGCAGGGCGCGCGCCTCGGCACACACCTGCCGCAAGGCGGCGCCCGACTCCTGCACCGACAGACTGCCCGCGGTGACGCCCTCGTCCGGGCTGCTGCGCGTGTCGGCCGGTTGCATGCGGATGCAGGCCAGCGGCAGTTCCAGTTCGGCCGCCACCAGCTGGGCCAGCGCCGTGCGGATGCCCTGGCCGAACTCGACCTTGCCGGTGCGCACGGTGACGGTCTCGTCGGCGTTGAACTGCAACCACTGCGACAGCCGCGGATGCGCACGCAGGCTGGCGGGAAGGGCAATGCCGGCGCTTGTCATGACGGGGGCGTCAGGCCTGCGCCTGCCGTTCGGCGGCGCGCAGCACGGCGCGCACGATGCGGTTGTGGCTGCCACAGCGACACAGATGCCGGTCGAGTGCCGCACGCACGCGGGCTTCGTCCGGATGCGGCTGCTCGCGCAGCAGCGCCGTGGCGCTGATCAGCCTGTTCGTCCAGGAAGGCCTGCTGCAGCGCCGACAGCGCGCCATCGGTGGCCAGCCCCTCCACCGTCGTCACGGCCTTGCCTTCGGCGGCCCACAGCGGGGTGTCGCACGACGGCACCGAGTGGCCGTCGAGCAGCACGTGGCAGGCGCCGCACTGGTTGGCACCGCAGCCGAAGCGGGTGCCCTTGAGCCCCAGCCAGTTGCGCAGCAGGTAGAGCAAGGGCATGTCCGCAGCGGCCTGCACCGCATGGACATGCCCGTTGACCTTCAGGGTGACACTGCGCTCGGCCATCGGACCCGCGTCACTTCTGGGCGGTCTTCATGATGCCGCTGAGTGTGGCGTGCTCCTCGCGGATGAAGACGTCGAAGCGATCCGGCGTCATGGGCATCGGCTCGCCGCCGAGCTTGGCCATGCGCTCCTTTACGTCGGGCTGGGCCAGGGCCTTGTTGACTTCCTGGTTGAGCTTGTTGATCACGTCGCGCGGGGTCTTGGCGGGCGCCAGCAGGCCGATCCAGAAGTCGAACACGAAGCCGGGCACGCCGGCCTCGGACACCGTGGGCACCTCCGGCAGGGCCGAGGAGCGCTGGGCCGTGCTCACCGCCAGGGCGCGCATGCGATTGTCGCGGATGGTGGGGATGGAGGACAGCACCGGCGTGAACATGAAGTCCACCCGGCCGGCGATGGTCTCGGTGATGGTCTCGGGCGTGCCCTTGAAGGGGATGTGGGTGGCCTGGATGCCGGTGACGCTGCGGAACTTCTCGGCATTCACGTGGGTGGCGCTGCCGGAACCGGCCGAGGCGTAGTTGAGCTTGCCGGGGTTGGCCTTGGCGGCGGCGATCAGCTCGGTAACGCTCTTGATCGGGCTGCTGGCAGGCACCACGAGCACGTTGGGCAGCGAGGCCAGCGGCGTGATGCCGGCAAAGTCAGCCACGGTGTCGTAGCTCAGGCCGGGGTAGAGCACCGGGTTGACGACGTGCCCGGTGGAAACCACGAGCAAGGTGTAGCCGTCGGGCTCGCTGCGGGCCACCAGGGCCGAGCCCACGGTGCCGCCGGCGCCGGGCTTGTTGTCCACCGTCACCGGCTGCCCCCAGGCGGCACTGAGCTTTTCGCCCACGATGCGCGCCATGATGTCGGTCGCGCTGCCGGCGGTGAAAGGCACGACGATCTTGATGGGTTTAGCCGGGTAGCCCTGGGCCAGCAAGTGGCCCGCGAACAGCAACGAGGCTGCCGCGATGAGAATCCGCTTCATGGTTGTCTCCTTGGGTTTTACAAGCAAAAACACACTGCAGCCCTCGGCCTCATTGCGTAAGCTGCTATTGTTTTGATAGTCCTAACGCCGCGGTGATCTTCTGCCCGGAGGCCTGCAGGGCGGCCAGCCGGGGTGCCACGTCGACGTCCAGCAGCCGGCCGTGGCGCTTCTTCCAGCGCCCGGCCACCATCACGCTGTCGATGTTGGCCAGCGTGGTCTGCATCACCACCGTGCTCACCGGGTCGTGCACCGGCTGCATGTTCAGGTCGTCGGCGCGGATCAGCACCAGGTCGGCCTGCTTGCCCGGCGCCAGCGTGCCGATGCGATCGAGCTGCCCCAGCATGCGCGCGCCTTCCACCGTGACCCACTGCAAGGCCTCGCGCGTGCGGATGGTGGAAGTGGGCGGGATGCTGCCGTGCGCCTCGCGGTAGGCCGCGTTGTCCAGGCTGCGCTGCATGCCCAGTGCCACGCGGGCCTGCGTCAGCATGTCGCCGCTGAGCACGCTTTCCAGATCGACGCCCAGCGACGGCGCCTTGCCCAAGGCACGCAGGCGGCCGGTGATGGGGTGGCCGTGGCCCTGCGTCATTTCGTTCTCGGCCGCGGCAGAGAAGCTCATGCCGAGGTCGCAGAAACGCTTGAGCTGCGCGTCGCTCAAGGCATGGCCGTGCACGATGTTGATCTGCGGACCCAGCAGGCCGGCAGCTTCGAGCTGCTCCCAGCCGTCGGGTGTGCGCGCCGGGCCGCCGCCCTGGTGCAGCGAGCCCACGACCCCCAGCTCCTTGACCATGCGGAAGTCGTGCAGCGCCACCTCGAGCGTGGAGTAGTGCGGCCCCAGCACGGCAGCGTGCACGCTGAGCAGCTCGCGGCCCTGGTGGGCTTTGAGCAGACGCTCCACCTCGGCGCGCGGGTGCGGCACTTCCCAGAACGGGCGCTCACCGGGCTTGGGATCGGGCTTGGGTGTGCCGTGGAAGAAGGCGGCACGGATGCCGGACTCCAGCAGCCCCTGAATGGCGGCGTCGTTGTGCGCCGGTGTCTTGTTGTTGTGGCACCAGTCGGCCAGGGTGGTGGTGCCGCAGTTGAGCTGGTTGAGCGCGCCGACCAGCGTGGCAATGTAGAGGTCATCCGGCTCGAACACGGTGGCCAGGCCCGCGTGCATCTTCTGGAAGTACTCCAGCAGCGTCCAGTTGGCCGCCAGGCCGCGCAGCGCCGTCTGCCAGGTGTGCATGTGCGCGTTGACCAGGCCGGGGATGACGATGCAGCCTGCTGCGTCCACCACCTGCGCGTCATCCGCTGCAATAGCGGGCGCGATCTCGGTGATGGTGTCGTCCGTCACCAGCACGTCGCCACGCGGCAGGTCGCCCTGCACGTCGAGGGTGATGACGGTGGCGCCGCGGATCAGGGTGCGCACAGTCGGCTCCGTGTTCAGGACGTGAGGCCGTCAGGGATCTGCAGGTTCAGCGGCTGGATCTGCAGGCCGGCGTCCTTGGCGGTTTCGTCCAGCAGGATGGCGAAGTCCACGTTGTCCAGGCCGTGGCCGACCATGCGCGCGATCGATTCCCGCGTGGCCGCGGCGGCCGGCATCGGCACGCCGTGCGCCTTGGCCGCCCCCATGCCGAGGTCCATGTCCTTCAGCAACAGCTTCGGCGTGAAGGTGACCTGCTCCCAGTTCAGGTTGCACAGCACCGGTGTCTTGTAGCGCGTGTACATGGAGCCCAGCACCGAGTCGTTGATGCTCTCCAGGAAGACGTTGCGCGGAATGCCGGCTTTCTCGGCCAGCACGGTGATCTCGCACAGGTTCTGGATGATGACGCCGAACATGGTGTTGTGCGCGATCTTCCAGATGCGGGCCAGTTCGCCCTCGCCCACCCACATGGTCTTGCGCGACATGGCCTGCAGATAAGGCTCGGCCATTTCATACAGCGCCTTGGGGCCGGAGGCCACCACCAGCAGCTTGCCGGCCTTGGCCACCTTGGCGTTGCCCGACACCGGCGCGCAGAGGTAGGCCACGCCCATGCCTTCCAGTTGGGCGCGGATTTCGGCCGAGCCTTCCTGCGAAATGGAGGAGCTGTCCACCACCACCTGCGGCTTCTTGGCACCGGTGACCAGGCCGCCGGGGCCGAACAGCACCTCTTTCAGGTCGTCGGTGGTGGAGACCATGGTGAAGACCACGTCACAGCCGGCCAGGTCGATCTTGTTGGCTTCGATCTTGGCACCGTACTCGGCGAGATGCGCCGCCTTGGCCGCGGTGCGGTTCCACACATGGACCGTGTGGCCTGCCTTCAGCAGCTTGGTCACCATCGCCTCACCCATGCGGCCCAGGCCGATCCAGCCGATCTTCTTGCTCATCGCTTGTGTCTCCTCGTTCTTGAACTTGTCGTGATCCGCTGCGCAGTGTTGGGCAAAGCGCGGGCCGGAACAAGCGAGCCACGGAAAATCAGTTTTCCGATGACTGAAAAAAAGCCGCGGGTTGCGCCCGGCGGCACAATCCGGACATGGAAACCATCAGCACCTGGGGCACCTGGCTGCGCCACATCCTCGAAGTAGCCGCCACCATGGCCTTTACCCTCTCTGGCGTCATGGTCGCCGCGCGCAGCCGGCTCGATGCCGTGGGCGTCTACGCCGTGGCGTTTCTGGCCGCGTTCGGTGGCGGCACCTTGCGTGACCTGCTGCTGGACCAGCGCCCTTTCTTCTGGGTGCGCCATGTGGAATACCTGTGGGGCGTGCTGGCACTGGCCACGGCGGCCATGCTGTTCATGCGGCAGCGCCACTTCGAGCCGACGGAGCGCATCATGCAGTTGCCCGACGCCCTGGGCCTGGGCCTGTTTGCCGCCGTGGGCGTGGACGTGGCCAGCAACGCCGGCATGCCGGCGCTGGTGGCGGTGCTGATGGGCGTGGTGACGCCGGTGTTCGGCGGCGTGCTGCGCGACATCGTCTGCAACGAGATCCCGACCGCCTTTCGCGACCACCGGCCCTATGCCCTGTGCGCCTTCATCGGCGGCTGGGTCTACCTCGGGCTGGCGGGCCTCTCAACGCCGGAATGGCTGGCGCTGAGCGCCACCGTGACCATCACCGCGGGCCTGCGCATCCTGGCCCTGTGGCGCGACTGGCAGTTGCCCTTGTGGCGGGTGGAGCATTGAGACAACGTCCACAACGCATGAAATGATTCAACCGGAGAACGCCGTGGAACCGGCTTGGCCGGGCCACTGGCGTTGCCCCCTGCAAGGGGGGGTGGCGTAGCGACACGCAGTGCGCGCAGCCTGGGGGTGTTACAGCCGCTCCAGCACGACGGCGATGCCCTGGCCAACGCCAATGCACATGGTGCACAGCGCATAGCGGCCGCCGGTACGGGTCAGCTGGTTCACTGCCGTGGTGGCCAGGCGCGCGCCGGAAGCGCCGAGGGGGTGGCCCAGCGCAATGGCGCCGCCGTTGGGGTTGACGCGCGGGTCGTCATCACGCACGCCCAGCTGGCGCAGCACCGCCAGGCCCTGGGCGGCAAAGGCCTCGTTGAGCTCGATCACGTCCATCTGCTCGATCGTCAGGCCGGTGAGCGCCAGCACCTTCTGCGTGGCCGGTGCCGGACCGATGCCCATGATGCGCGGCGCCACGCCGGCCACGGCCATGCCGACGATGCGCGCGCGCGGCGTGAGCCCGTACTTCTTCGCGGCTTCTTCATTGGCCAGCAGCAGCGCACAGGCACCGTCGTTGACGCCGGAAGCGTTGCCGGCGGTCACCGTGCCGCCTTCGCGCACGATGGGCTTGAGCTTGGCCAGCGCCTCCAGCGAGGTTTCACGCGGATGCTCGTCCTTGCTCACCACGATGGCCTCGCCCTTCTTCTGCGGGATGGTCACCGGTGTGATCTCGGCGTCGAAGTAGCCGGCCTTCTGCGCTGCCACCGCCTTGAGCTGCGAGGCCAGCGCCATCTTGTCCTGGTCTTCGCGGTTGATCTTGTATTCGTCAGCCACGTTCTCAGCCGTCTCCGGCATGGAGTCGGTGCCGTACTTCTGCTTCATGAGCTTGTTGACAAAGCGCCAGCCGATGGTGGTGTCGAAGATCTCCGCGCTGCGGCTGAAGGCGGTCTCGGCCTTGCCCATGACGAAGGGCGCGCGGCTCATGCTCTCCACGCCACCGGCAATCATCATCGTGGCCTCGCCGGCCTTGATGGCGCGTGCGGCGCTGCCCAGCGCATCCAGCCCCGAGCCACACAGGCGGTTCACGGTGGAGGCCGGCACCTCCGGTGGCAGACCGGCCAGCAACGCCGCCATGCGGCCCACGTTGCGGTTGTCCTCGCCGGCCTGGTTGACGCAGCCGTAGACCACGTCGGTCAGCGCTGCCCAATCCACCTGCGGGTTGCGCGCCATCAGTGCGGCAATCGGGATGGCGCCGAGGTCGTCGGTGCGCACGCTGGAAAGCACGCCGCCGTAGCGGCCGAAGGGGGTGCGGATGGCGTCGCAGATAAAAGCTTGGGTCATGGTGGTTCCTCGGGTTCGGATTACGGGGCGATCGGCAGGCCGATCATTTTTTCGAGTTCGGCGTGGCTGAGGCCGTCGACCAGGTCGACCAGCTTGAGCCCTTGCGGCGTGCAGTCCAGCGTGCAGACGTCGGTGTAGACGCGCTTGACGCAGGCAATGCCGGTCAGCGGGTAGGTACAGGCCGCCACGATTTTGCTCTCGCCCTGCTTGGTCAGCAGGTCCATCATGACCCAGGTCTGCCGCGCGCCAACAGCGAGGTCCATGGCACCGCCCACTGCGGGAATCGCGTCCTTCTCGCCAGTGTGCCAGTTGGCCAGGTCACCGGTGGCACTGACCTGGAAGGCGCCCAACACGCAGATGTCCAGGTGGCCGCCGCGCATCATGGCGAAGCTGTCGGTATGGTGGAAATAGGAGCCGCCGGGCAGCAGCGTGACCGGCTGCTTGCCGGCGTTGATCAGGTCGTAGTCCTCCTGCCCCGGCGCCGGGGCCGGCCCCATGCCCAGCAGGCCGTTCTCGCTGTGGAGTAGCACCTCGCGTTCCTTGGGGATGTGGTTGGCCACCAGCGTGGGTTGCCCGATACCGAGGTTGACCACCGCGCCCTCGGGGATGTCCTGCGCCACGCGCGCGGCGAGCTGGTCTTTGGTTCGTTTCACGTAGCTCATGTCATGCTGCCTTTTTAAAGCCGCCCGCTTGCGTGGCCTGGCGCTCGATCTTCACGATCTTGCTGACGAAGATGGCGGGCGTCACGATGGCTTCGGGGTCCAGGCCACCGAGCTCCACGATCTCGTGCACGCTGGCAATGGTCTGCTTGCACGCCATGGCCATGCTGGGGCCGAAATTGCGCGCCGTCTTGCGGTAGGTGAGGTTGCCCCAGCGATCGCCGCACTCGGCCTTGATCAGCGCCACATCGCCGTAGATCGGGTACTCGAGCACGTAGTGTTTGCCATTGATCTCGCGCGTCTCCTTGCTGGATCCATCCGCGTTTTTCGCAAGCTCGGTGCCATAGCCCGTGGGCGTGAAGAAGGCGCCGATGCCGGCCCCGGCGGCGCGGATGCGCTCGGACAGGTTGCCTTGCGGCACCAGTTCCAGCTCCAGCTTGCCGCTGCGGTACAGCCCGTCGAAAACATGGCTGTCGGCCTGGCGCGGGAAGCTGCAGATGATCTTGCGCACCCGGCCGGTGGCCAGCAGCGCGGCTAGGCCGGTGTCGCCGTTGCCGGCGTTGTTGTTGACCACCGTCAGGTCCCGCGCCCCCTGCGCGATCAGGCCGTCGATCAGCTCATTGGGAATGCCGGCGGTGCCGAAGCCGCCGATCATGACGGTGGCACCGTCCTGCACACCGGCCAGCGCCTCGGCCACCGAGGTGGCGATCTTGTTGATCATCTGTCTCGCTCCTGTGTCAGCAAATGTTCGTATTTCGAACATTTGTTCGTATAATGAATTCTAGTCCAACCTCCCCCTTCCGTCCCATGCCCACTGCCGCGTCAGTGACAGCCCCGCCGCCCGGCGACAGCTACGTGCAGTCCTTCGCCCGCGGGCTGGAGGTGATTCGCTCCTTCAGCGCCGAAGCGCCGCAGCAGACGCTGAGCGAAGTGGCCGCGCGAACGGGACTCACGCGTGCCGGCGCCCGACGCATCCTGCTCACGCTGCAGACCCTGGGCTATGTTGAGAGCGACGGCCGACTCTTTCGCCTGACGGCGCGCATCCTGGACCTGGGCTTTGCCTATCTGTCGTCGATGCCGATCTGGAACCTGGCCGAACCGGTGATGGAGACGCTGGTGGACCAGGTGAAGGAGTCGTGCTCGGCCGCCGTGCTGGACGGCACCGACATCGTTTACGTGCTGCGCGTGCCCACCCACAAGATCATGCGCAACACGCTGGGCGTAGGCTCCCGCCTGCCGGCCTACTGCACGTCGATGGGCCGCGTGCTGCTGGCCGACCTGCCGGATGACGAACTGGTGAAACGGCTGAAGACGTCGCGGCCGAAGGCGCTGACCAAGCACACCGTCACCGACCTGGACGCCCTGCTGGCGCGCATTCAGCAGGTGCGGCGCCAGGGCTGGTGCATCGTCAACCAGGAGCTGGAAGAAGGCTTGATCTCGCTCGCTGCGCCCGTCACCAACCGGGCCGGCCGCGTCATCGCCGCGCTCAACATCAGCGGGCAGGCCAACCGCACCAGCGCCAAAGTGGCCCAGGACAAGCTGCTGCCGCCGCTGCTGCAGGCGGCGCGCACCATCTCGCAGCGACTGTCATAATCGGCGCCCCATGATGTTTCAACCTTCCCAGGCCGACGTACGGCGTTTCTTCTGCGGCGTCCATGCCAAGGCCCGCGCCGGCCAACCGATGGAAGCCATCGAGCTGCTGGCCAGCCAGTGGATTGCCGAACACCCGGAATTCCATGCCGAACTGGACGACCTGGACGGCGCCCTGGCCCGCATGCACGAGGTGGAGCCCGGCCGCACCAACCCCTTCCTGCATCTGTCGATGCACCTGACCATCAGCGAGCAATGCAGCATCG
>JAYRLJ010000092.1:0-2968 GCA_041905305.1 Hylemonella sp.
CCTCCACCAGCGCCGCATTCTGCTGCGTCATCTGGTCCAGGTTGGCCACCGACTGATTCACCAGGGAAATACCGTCGCGCTGCTCGGTCGACGAAACGGTGATCTCGCCGATCAGGTCGGTGACGCGCTTGACGCTGCTGACGATCTCGCCCATGGTCTGACCGGCCTGCTCGACCTGACGTGAACCCGACTCAACCGTTTCGACCGACACGCTGATCAGCTCCTTGATCTCCTTGGCGGCCTCGGCCGAGCGCTGCGCCAGACTGCGCACCTCGGCCGCCACCACGGCGAAACCGCGCCCTTGCTCGCCCGCGCGCGCGGCTTCCACGGCTGCATTGAGCGCCAGGATGTTGGTCTGGAAGGCAATGCCGTCGATGGTGCCGATGATGTCGGCAATCTTGCGCGAGGACTCGGTGATGTGCTGCATGCTGTTGACTACCTCACCGACCACCTCACCGCCACGGCTGGCCACCTGGGCCGCCGTCACCGCAAGCTGATTGGCCTGTCGTGCCGTCTCGGCAGACTGGTTCACCGTTCCGGTCAACTCCTCCATGCTCGACGCGGTCTGTTGCAGGTTGGAGGCCGTCTGCTCGGTCCGCACCGACAGGTCGTGGTTGCCGTTGGCAATCTCGGTCGAGGCGGTGGACACCGCGTCGACACCACCACGCACTTCCGACACCAGCCCGCGCAGCTTGCTCACCATCTCTGACAGGGCACGCGTCAGCACACCGAACTCGTCCTTGCGCTGGTCACTGATCTGCTGCGTCAGGTCGCCATCCGTGATGGCCTGGGCCACGGCCACCGCGCGCTCAAGGGGGCGCGTGATCGAGCGCACCAGGAGCAGCACGAACGCCACGCTCAGGCCGAAGACAACGACCGCGCTGGCCAGCGCCACCATCTGCACCTGGCTGCGGGTCCGCTGTGCCGCCAGCCGCGCCTCGTCACGCTGCTTTCCCTGCAGGGCAACGTACTTGTCGATCGCATCCAGGTATTGCACCACCAGCGGCTTGAACTCCTTGTCGTGGAACTCCTGTCGCGCTGCGGGATGGCCCGAGGTCTTCAACTCTGCCACCTTGTCCCCCACACCACGCACCTTGACGCGCGTACTCGCGACGTGGGCCAGGGCCTCCTTGTCGGCAGGCGTGCTGGCGCCCTTGTTGATCCGCTCCTGCACAGGCGTGATGCGTGCCGTCAGCGCGACCACCCGCGCATCGAAATCCTTCTGCAGCACCTCGTCCGTTGTGACCAGACTCGCCATCGACATGGTGACAGCCAGTTCCGCCAGACCACGCCAGGTGGCAGCATTGGTGATCGAGTCCTCGTATTTCTGTATCAGCTGCTCGGCCTCGTCCACCGCATCGCGTGTCCGGACTTGCGTCCAGAACGCCACGGTGAACATGAGCAGCAGCATGCCCAGGATCACGCCCCACAATTTGTGCGCCACGCGCAAGTCATTGAACTTCATTAGCAGCCTCTCTCTGTTGCCTGATCACGGTCTTGGTCAAGACTTCGGGCAAGCCATGAAGCATGAAGTCCGAACGAAGGGCCAATATTTTTTATAGGATATTTTTCAAAATTATCAAAACCTGAATTGACCCCTGCGCGACACCTTGCGATTTGAGAAGGGCACGCGGCGCCCGGACGCGGAAGCCTCGTCGGGAACGGAGGAGCCCCGATGTGGGCGGGTGATCAGACCGCGGCGATGCGGTTGCGCCCGCCGGTCTTGGCCATGTAGAGCGCGCGGTCGGCGCGCGCCAGCAGTTCGTCGATATCGGCCTCATCCGGCCGGTTGCTGGTCACGCCAATGCTGACCGTGATGGCCGGCAAACCGTCGCTGGCCCGGGCGACCGCTGTGCGGATACGCTCGGCCACCACCAGCGCCGATTCCGGGGGCGTGTCGGGCAGCAACAGGATGAACTCCTCGCCGCCAAAGCGGCCCAGCTGATCCGGCCGGCGCAGCTGGTCGCGCACGCGGGCGACGAAGCTGATCAGTACCTGGTCGCCCGTCATGTGCCCGTAGGTGTCGTTGATGGTCTTGAAATGGTCCAGGTCCAGCATCAGCAATGCCATGCGGTGACCATGGCGACGACAGCGCTCCAGCTCACGTTCGCAGGCTTCGATCAGGCTACGCCGGTTCAGCGCATTGGTGAGCGAGTCGTGCGAGGCGGAGTGTTCGAAGTTCTCTCGCAGCCGGTCGCCGGCCATCAGGATCAGCCCCAGGCCGAAAGCCAGGATCAGCATCGCGTTGGCGGCGATGTAGACCGTCTGCACCCGCGTCGGCTCCAGCAGGCCCTCGTCCAGCAAGGGCAGCAGCGCCGTCAGTAAGCGCAGAACGATCACGCCCGCATGCAGCAATAGCACGACCACGGTGTAGCGGGTGGAAAACACCTCCGGCCCGCGCCGCCAGACCAGCCAGGCCATCGACAGCTGCAATATTGCCCAGACCGCGTTCACCAGCACCACGCGTGCATTGAAGTCAGGCGAGGCCAGCGTGAACCAGGCCAGAGCCGGGGCCAACAGCAGCAGCACCAGGGCCCACAGGCGCCAGGACAGAGGCAGTCCAAAGAAACGCTGCAGGCCAAGATGGAACAACGCAACGCCTGCGAGCAGGAACAGATTGGCACCCACAACGGACAGCAGGTCCGGCAGCACGCCGCGCCCGCCGAACAGGAAGGTCGAGCTGAAGGCCAGCAGCCCCGCGCCGGCCCAGAAGCCCATACCGCGGATGGTGCGCGGGTAGCTCAGGCGCAGGAACAGCATCACCACCGAGAGCATCAGCCCCAGCACGCCGCTCATCAGGATGACGGAACGCAGGTCAAGCCCCATCATGGCTGCTGCAGGTCTTTCAGATTCAGGCGCTTGTGCATTCTTCTCACCCCTGTCGCAGCACCGTGCCGCATGGAGGGATGGCGCTGACTATACCAACGCCAAAGGCCCACGGCAGCCCGAGCGCACCCGCGGCCCAGGG
>JAYRLJ010000092.1:2978-10124 GCA_041905305.1 Hylemonella sp.
TGCCCTCCATACTCAACGCCGACCTGCATTGCCACTCCGTCGTCTCCGACGGCACTCTTACCCCGGAGGCTCTGGCGGCCCGCGCAGCGGCCAACGGCGTTGAGCTCTGGGCCTTGACCGACCACGACGAGATCGGCGGCCAGCACCGCGCCGCCGCCGCAGCGCGCGAGCATGGACTGAAGTACCTGACCGGCGTGGAGATTTCCATCACCTTCGCCGGCCAGACGGTGCACATCGTCGGCCTGGGCTTCGACCCGGACGACGCGGCATTGACCGAGGGCCTGCGCCGTACGCGCGGCGGCCGCGGCCAGCGGGCCCAGGAAATGTCGGACGGGCTGGCGGCGGTCGGCATCCGCGGCGCCTACGAGGGCGCACTCAAGTACGTCGGAAATCCGGAGCTGATCTCGCGCACCCACTTCGCCCGCTTTCTGGTGGAGGCTGGCGTCTGCCGCGACACCAGCGAGGTGTTCCGCAAGTACCTGACCGAAGGCAAGCCGGGCTTCGTACCTCACCGCTGGGCCACGCTGCGGGATGCGGTGGGCTGGATCCAGGATGCCGGTGGCATCGCCGTGATTGCCCACCCGGCGCGCTACAGCTTCAGCGCCAACGAGGAGTACGCACTGTTCTCCGAGTTCAAGGCCCATGGTGGGCAGGCGGTGGAGGTGGTGACCGGTAGCCACAGCGCCGTCGAGGCGCTGCAGTACGCCGAGACCGCACGCGAGTTCGGCTTGGCGGCGTCGCGCGGCAGCGACTTCCACAGCCCGGACGAGTCGCGCATCGACCTCGGCGCCCTGCCCCTGCTGCCGGGCACGCTCACGCCGGTGTGGGAGCTGCTGGCGGAGCGCATCCGATGAGCCAGCACCGCACCCTGGCCGGCATGGCGCTGGCGCTCACCGCGCTGGCCTGCTTTGCGACGTTGGACACGACCACCAAGTACGTCACACTCAGCGTGCCGCTGCTGCTGGCGCTGTGGTTCCGCTATGTCTTCCAGGCCGTGGTCACCACCGCAGTCATGCTGCCGCAGCGTGGGCGCGCGCTGCTGCGCACGCAGCACCTGGGCCTGCAGTGCCTGCGCGGCGCGCTGCTGTTCTTCACCAGCCTGTTCACCTTCCTGAGTGTGAAGTACATGCCGGTGGGCGAATTCACCGCCATTGCCATGATCACGCCGCTGGTGGTCACGCTTCTGGCCGCCACCTGGCTGGGCGAACATGTGTCGCGCCGGCGCTGGGCGCTGGTGGCGGGCGGTTTTGCCGGCACGCTGTTCATCATCCGACCCGGCACTGCGCTGTTCGGCTGGCACACGCTGCTGCCGCTGGTGATGGTGTCCACCTACTCGGCGTTCCAGATCCTGACCAGCCGGCTGGTGAAGACCGAAGACGCCGTCACCATGCACGTCTATACCGGCTGGATCGGCACCCTGCTGGGTTCGCTGGCGCTGCCTTTCGTCTGGCAGCTGCCGCAGACGGCCGGCCAGTGGGGCGGCCTGCTGCTCATGGGCCTGATGGGCACGGTGGGCCACTTCCTGCTGATCCTGGCGTACCGCCGAGCGCCAGCCGCCACGTTGACGCCGCTGCTGTATGCCCAGATTGCCTTTGCCATGCTGGGCGGCTGGCTGGTGTTTGCCCACTTGCCAGACGGCTGGGCCCTGCTGGGCATGGCCATGATTGCGGCTTGCGGCGCCGCGAGCGCCTGGCTGGCGGTGGTGGAGAGCCGCCTGAAGCTCGAGCCGCTGGAGGTCTGACGCCATGGCCCAGTATTTCGAAGTCCATCCCGACAACCCGCAGCTGCGCCTGCTCAAGCAGGCCGCCGGCCTGCTGGACAAGGGCGGTGTGCTGGCGGTGCCTACCGACTCCAGCTACGCGCTGGTCTGCCACCTGGACGACAAGGCCGCCGCCGACCGACTGCGCAGCATCCGCGGCGTCGACGAAAAGCACCACCTCACCCTCTTGTGCCGCGATCTGAGCGAGCTGGCCAACTACGCCCGTGTCGACAACCGCCAGTACCGCCTGCTGAAGGCCGCCACGCCCGGGCCCTACACCTTCATCCTGGAAGCGACCAAGGAAGTGCCACGGCGCGTCAGCCACCCTTCCCGCAAGACCATCGGCCTGCGCGTGCCCGAGCACCCGGTGCTGCACGCGCTGCTGGCCCTGTACAGTGGCCCCCTGCTGGCCACCACGCTGATCCCGGCCGACGCGACCGACCCGCTGAATGACGCGCAGGAAATTCGCGACCGTTACGAACATCAGGTGGCCGCGGTGATCGATGCCGGCGCCTGCCCGCTGGAGCCGACCACGGTGGTCGACCTCAGCGGCGGTGAACCCGAGGTGCTGCGCCGCGGCCGCGGCGATCCGGCCGCGCTCGGACTGTGATCCGCGTGCCGGGGCGCCCCGGCCCGCTCTGAGACAATGGCGGGTGTGGATATCAATAACCTGATCCAAACCGTCCTCATCTACGCCCTGCCGGTGCTGTTTGCCATCACCGTGCACGAAGCGGCCCACGGCTATGCAGCACGTCATTTCGGCGACACCACCGCCTGGATGCTGGGCCGCATCACGCTCAACCCGATGAAGCACATCGACCCGGTGGGCACCATCCTGATGCCGCTGCTGCTGTACTTCGCCACCTCGGGCGCCTTCCTGTTCGGCTATGCCAAGCCGGTGCCGGTGCGCTTCGACCGCCTGCGCCACCCCAAGCGCGACATGGTGTGGGTGGCGCTGGCCGGCCCGGGCGCCAACCTGCTGCAGGCGCTGCTGTGGGGCATGCTGCTGTATGCACTGCTGGGCGCCCATGTGGAGGAGCGCTTCTTCCTCGAGATGTGCAAGGCCGGTGTGCTGGTCAACGTGGTGATGTTCGTCTTCAACCTGTTTCCGCTGCCGCCGCTGGACGGCGGGCGCATCCTGGTCGGCCTGCTGCCGCTGCGCCCGGCCGCGTTGCTGGCCCGCGTCGAGCCCTGGGGCTTCTTCATCGTCATGGCGCTGGTCATCAGCGGCGTCGTCAGCACCCTGTGGATGCGCCCGCTGATGGGCCTGACCTACGACCTGCTCGACCTGCTGCTCAGCCCGCTGTCTCTTCTGATTCGCTAACGTACCTCTCTTCGCGACATGCAATCCCTCCGCGTCCTCACCGGCATCACCACCTCGGGCACGCCCCACCTGGGCAACTACGTCGGCGCCATCCGCCCGGCCATCCAGGCCAGCCTGGCCGCCGGGGTGGAAAGCTTCTATTTCCTGGCCGACTACCACGCGCTGATCAAGATCGACGAGCCGGCGCGCATCCAGCGCTCCACGCTGGAGATCGCCGCGAGCTGGATCGCCTGCGGCCTGGATCCGGAACGCGTGACCTTCTACCGCCAGTCCGACATCCCGGAGATTCCCGAACTGACCTGGTTCCTCACCTGCGTCTGCGGCAAGGGCCTGCTCAACCGCGCCCATGCCTACAAGGCGGCGGTGGACAAGAACACGCTGGCCCAAGTGGACCCGGACGCCGACGTGACCGCCGGCCTCTTCATGTACCCGGTACTGATGGCCGCCGACATCCTGATGTTCAACGCCCACCGCGTGCCGGTGGGGCGCGACCAGATCCAGCACATCGAGATGGCGCGCGACATGGCGGCCAGCTTCAACCATCGCTATGGCGAGCACTTCGTGTTGCCGGAGGCGCAGATCGAGGAAACCGTCGCCACGCTGCCCGGCCTGGATGGCCGCAAGATGAGCAAGAGCTACGACAACACCATCCCGCTCTTCGCCCCGCGCGAGCAGCTGAAGAAGCTGATCGCCGGCATCAAGACCGACTCGCGCGCGCCGGGCGAGCCCAAGGACACCGAGGGCTCCGCCCTGTTCCAGATCTACCAGGCCTTTGCCAGCCCGGACGAGACCGCGGCCCTGCGCCAGGCCTATGCCAACGGCATCGCCTGGGCCGACGCCAAGCAGGTGCTGTTCGAGCGCATCGACCACGAGATCGCACCGATGCGTGAGAAGTACGAGGCGCTGATGCGCCATCCGGAACAGCTGGAAGACATCCTGCGCGCCGGCGCGGCCAAGGCCCGCAAGATCGCCACGCCCTTCACCACCAAGCTGCGCCACGCGGTGGGCCTGCGCGATCTGCGCACACAGGACGCGGGCAAGAAGGAGAAGAAGGACAAGGCCGCTCTGCCGAGCTTCAAGCAGTACCGCGAGAACGATGGCCAGTTCTATTTCAAGTTCGTGGATGCCCAGGGCAAGCTGCTGCTGCAAAGCCCCGGCTATGCCAGCCCGAAAGACGCCGCCCAGACCATCCGCACGCTGCAGCAGGAGGCCGATGCCTTGAGCCGGCTGCAGCTGGCCGCCGCCGAGGGCGCCAGCCTGGCCGACGTGGCAGCTGCCCTGCAACAGTTGCGCGACGCGGCCTGAGGGCAACGACGCTGCTACAATAGTGGTCTTTCGAGACACCCCGGAGAGGTGGCAGAGTGGTCGAATGTACCTGACTCGAAATCAGGCGTAGGGGCGACCCTACCGAGGGTTCGAATCCCTCCCTCTCCGCCAGACATGCCAAGCGGGCCACTTGTGATCAGGTGGCCCGTTTTTCATGGTGCGCCCCGGTCCGTGTGCTTGGGCTCCTGTAAGGTTCGTGGCCAACAATTCCCCAGACAACTCATCCGCCAGACCATGCCCATGCTGACCACCCAGGACAAGACCCGCATTGACGACACCCGCATCGCATGTGTGCGCCCGCTCATGACCCCTGCCCTGCTGGAGGAGCGCCTGCCCGCCACCGAGCAGCAGCTGGCCCTGGTGGAACGCTCACGCCGAGACATTTCGGCCGTGCTGCAGGGGCAGGACGACCGCCTGCTGGTGGTGGTCGGCCCCTGTTCCATCCACGACCACGACCAGGCGCTGGAGTACGCCCGCCGCCTGAAGCAGGAAGCGGACAAACACGCACCGGACCTGCTGGTGGTGATGCGCGTCTACTTCGAGAAGCCGCGCACCACGGTGGGCTGGAAGGGCTACATCAACGACCCGCACCTCGACGGCAGCTTCGCCATGAACGAGGGCCTGGAGATGGCACGCCGACTGCTGCTCGACATCACCGACATCGGCCTGCCGGTAGGCACCGAATTCCTGGACCTGCTGAGCCCGCAGTTCATCAGCGACCTGGTGAGTTGGGGCGCCATCGGCGCGCGCACCACGGAGAGCCAGAGCCACCGCCAGCTCGCCTCCGGCCTGTCCTGCCCGGTGGGCTTCAAGAACGGCACCGACGGCGGTGTCAAGGTGGCCGCCGATGCGGTGGTCGCGTCGCGGGCGCCGCACGCCTTCATGGGCATGACCAAGATGGGCCAGGCCGCCATCTTCGAGACACGCGGCAACCAGGACGTACACATCATCCTGCGCGGCGGCAAGACCCCCAACTACGCCGCGGCCGATGTCGACGCGGCCTGCCAGGTGTTGCAGGCCTCCGGCCTGCCGCCGCAGGTGATGATCGACGTCTCGCACGCCAACAGCAGCAAGCAGTACCAGCGCCAGATCGAGGTGGCCCGCGACGTGGCCACCCAGATCGGCCGTGGCGACCGCCGCATCATCGGCCTGATGATCGAAAGCCACCTGCACGAGGGTCGGCAGGATCTGGTCCCGGGCCAGCCGCTGGCGCGTGGTGTGTCCATCACCGATGCCTGCATCAGCTTCGAGCAGACCGTGCCGGTACTGGACAGCCTGGCGCAAGCCGTACGCCAACGCCGCTCACGCTAGCAGTTGGCCCCGTACGTCCAAGGCGCCGGACGAGGGTTTCCTTTTTATCAGTTGTGGGCTAAAGTGGTCAGCCTCCCGGAACCGTCTAGGCTGCCATGTCCCTACAAGCACGTTACCTCTGGCCCCTGCTGGTCACCCTGCTGAGCTGTAGCTGGCTACCCGTCGCTCACGCACAAAAGCCCGCTACCGAGGCAGAGCTGGACGTCGCGGCCATCAAGCCGCCGCCACGTGACGTCAAGGACATCCTGCGCGTGCTGGAAACTGCCAAGCCCGACATGACGGAAATCGAGCGGGCACGCAAGATCATCGCCAGCCCGCCGCCTGCCCAGGACGCAGACAACAAAGCACTCAACGAGTACTACTACAAACGCTCGCTGTCGTACCAGAAACTCGGCAAAATCCGCGAAGCCGTGGCAGACATGCGCCTGGCCGCACTGGACTACCACCTGGACAATCCCCAGTTCGAGTTGCGCGATCTGGTTGACCTATCGGTGCTGGAAAACTTTGCTGGCAATAGCCAACAGGCAATCAAGGCGCTGGAGAAAGCCAAGGTTATGGCTGAGCGCATGCGCTTGGGCGGAGCCATTCTGACGGTGAACCGGCTGCTGGTGGCCAACTACACCGCGGTCGGCAATTTCGAGAAGGCGCAGGCCCTGCTGCTGGACGCCGATGCCCTGATGACCAGCCTGCGGCGCAGCCCCCGCCTGGCGGACTACGTCACTGTCTGGGAAGGCAATCTCGAGAGCACCCGCGGCATCTATTTCTGGCAACAAGGCCAATGGGTCGAGAGCGAGCGGGCGCTACGCAAAGCTTTGCGGCTGCTGCATCAGGGCTACCAGGCCGCAAAGAGCAATCCGAAAAAGGTCGACGACCTCGCCGACGGTGGACGCACCCTCGGCGACGGCACGAACAACGTTCGCAACTTCATCACCCAGATCATCAACCGCGACCTGAACTTGGCTGATGTGCTGCTGCAGCAGCGCAAGCTGATTGACGCCGAGTACTACGCCCGCGAGGCGCTGGCCATGGCACTCGACAATTTCGGCCGCAACTCCACCGATGTGGGCAAGTCGCTCTCGATGCTGTCCAAGATCATCTCCGAGCAAGGGCGTTTCGCGGAAGCGGTGGTGCTGGCGCAAGCCTCGCTGGCCGCCCACACGGAAAGCGGCATCACCGACGACTCGCGTGTGATGGCCATGGCGCGCAAGTTCTACGCCACAGCCCAGGTAGCCAATGGCCAGTACCTGGAAGCCGACCAGACCTTCAACCTGATGATGGCCGGCGTACGCAAGGATCCGGAACTGGAAAAAACCTTCCGCCCAGACGATCTGGACTGGGTGCTGGCGATGCAGAAGATCGGCAAGGGTGCCGAGGCAGCCACCATGTCAGCCCGCATGCTCAAGAGCACCGAGGCCCGCGCTGGCAA
>JAYRLJ010000483.1:0-1910 GCA_041905305.1 Hylemonella sp.
GTCCTCCACCACCGCGCAACGCTGCGGCGGCGCGGTCAGCGCGGCCGCCGCAGCGAGGTAAACGTCCGGATGGGGTTTGGAGCGCGGCATTTCGTGGCCGCTGAAGATGCGGCCAGCAAAGTAGTCGTGCAAGCCCACCTTGCGCAGCTGCAGCTCCACCTTGTGGCGGTCGGCGCCGGAGGCACAGGCGATGCGGGCATCGAGCCGCTCGTGCACCGCGCGCACGGCGTCGTGGGCCCCGGGCACCACCCGCAGCTCCTGTTCCAACGCCGCGTTGCGGCGGGCACGGAACCGGGCCAGCCATTCCTCGGTCAGCGGCTGGCCGGTTTCCTGCTCGATGCGAGCACGCTCATCCTTCACCATCTTGCCGACGAAGATCCGCAGGCACTCCGCTTCGCTGAGTGCCCAGCCGCGCTCGGCCAGCATGTCACGCAGCACGCGGTTGACGATGGGCTCGGAGTCCACCAGCACCCCGTCGCAGTCGAACAGCACGGCCTCAAAACGCATTTGCTATGAATTCAGGAGCTGATGACGTATACACAGAAATGGCTGAGGGCCGTTTCAACGGTGATCGCCATCGACATAGAACCAGCGGCCGTCTTCACGCACGAAACGGCTGCGCTCATGCAAGCGCACGGCACGGCCGCTCGGCTCACGCATGCGGGCGACGAATTCGACCTCGGCATGGCTGTCATCCGTCACCTTGTGCTCACGCACGTCCAGCCCCAGCCATTTCACGCCGGCGTCAAAATTCACACGCGAAGGCCGCTTGCTGGCATGCCAGGTGGCTCGCAGGTAGTCGGCGCGCTCCAGCACGAAGGCGCTGTAACGCGAACGCATCAGGGCCTCGGCATCCGGCGCGGGGGCGCCGTCAAAATCGTCGACGTAGCGGCCGCAGCATTGCGCGTAGGGCAGGGCGCGGCCGGCCGCATCGGCACGGCCGCAGGGGCAGGCCCGTTCCATCAGCCGCCCTTCTTCGCCTTGCGTTGTTCCAGCGTCTCCACCGGGCCACCGTGCTTGACCCATTCGGCAAAACCGCCGTCAATGTGGGCCACATTGGTCATGCCCATGTCCTGCAGCGTCTTTGCCGCCAGCGCGCTACGCCAGCCGGCGCCGCAGAACAGGATGAAGTGCTTGCTCTCGTCGGCCCACATCGGCTTGTGATAGGGCGACTCCGGGTCGACCCAGAACTCCAGCATGCAGCGCGGCGCGTGGGTGCTGCCGGCGACGGTGCCCTCCTTGAGCTCGCGCACATCGCGGATGTCGACGATGTGCACCTGGGGGTCGTCCAGCATGGCCAGCACCTCGGGCACGGTGTAGGTCTTGACCTGGGCCATGGCCTCGTCGACGAGGGCGCGGAATCCTTTGGTGATCGGCATGGTGTATCTCCGGGGTCAGGCCAGCGCGCGCTGGATCAGGATCTTCTGCACGTCGCTGGTGCCTTCGTAGATCTGGCACACGCGCACGTCGCGGTAGATGCGCTCGAGCGGAAAGTCGTTCACATAGCCGTACCCACCCAAGGTCTGGATGGCGGCGCTGCACACGGCTTCCGCCATCTCGCTGGCAAACAGCTTGGCCATGGCGGCTTCCTTCAGGCAGGGCCGGCCGGCATCGCGCAGCGCTGCGGCGTGCCAGGTCAGCTGGCGCGCCGCCTCGAGCTTCGTCGCGCACTCGGCCAGGCGGAAACCCACGGCCTGGTGCTCGAAGATGGGCTTGCCAAAACTTTCGCGCTGCTTGGCGTAGTCGATCGCCACCTCCAGCGCGCTGCGTGCCATGCCGATGCTCTGCGAGGCAATGCCGATGCGGCCGCCTTCGAGCGCGCCCAGCGCGATCTTGTAGCCCTCACCCTCGGTGCCGATCAGGTTTTCGGCCGGAATGCGGCAGTTCTCGAAGTTGATCTGCGCCGTGTC
>JAYRLJ010000484.1:0-1908 GCA_041905305.1 Hylemonella sp.
TTTAGCCGCACCCCCCTTGGGTCAGGATTCAGTGGAAATCAACACGATGGAGCCAAATTGACACCCGCGATGCGGGTTTCCCCTCGACCTCTACCGCTATGATCTGCACGGAAACCAAGATCCCCCCAAGCAGCACATCTGGCCGGGGCACGTGATCGCGCGCGTGCCGCGTCTCGAACCCCGACTGCTGGAACTTCAGAGGCTTGACCGTGACGGCGGTGCCGTCCGGGTGGCGGATCATCCGCAACATGCGCACCATGTCCGGCTGCTGGATCGCCCGCACAAGCGCGTCGGCCACCGGCTTCACATGCTCGGGCTTCTCCACTAGGCCCACCATGAACCCGAAGTCCGAGTCGCGGGCGTAGATGGCCTCCACGAAGCGCACGACGCCGTCCTTGCAATAGGCCAGACGCGACTGGTTGCCCCCGGGCTTGAGCTTCATCTTCTTGAACTCGAGCACGAAGTCCAGCGGTGGGTCGGTGCGATCGCTGAAGTAGCTGATGTCCGAGCGTCCGCGCGCTTCCAGCACCTTCTTGGCCTCGTCCACGTCGGCCTGCACCGCTTCTGGAGAAAAGAGGCCCGTGATGCCGTTGCGCATTGCGTTCTTGCGCAGCGAGTGGCCGAAGTACTGGGTGATCTTGGGCTCGGCGTTGCCGAAGTGCATGTCCGCCGGCGGGTTGGCCTGCAGCTCCTGCCAATGGGAAATCACATAGGCCATCACCTGTTCGACGGTGCTTTGGCGGCCGAAGGCGGCTTGCCAGCGGTTGTCGGAGAGAACCTGGTGGTAGCGCGCCGGTGCCTTCATTTACTGGATGGGGGCGCCTTGGCGCACGGTCTGGACGATGCGCCAGGCATCCTGGGCCGCCGCGGTAGCCAGCCAGAGGCGGCGCACCAGCGGCTTGACGAAGTAGTAGTCGCCGCCGTGGAACAGCAGCAGGTCGGAGGCAACCGTGAGGCCTTCGCCGCCGACCTGCGGGAAGGCATCGTCACCGCGCAACTGCTGCAGCACGTGTTCCACCGCCGCCGGCGTTCCCGCCCGCTTGGGCCGCCCCGCGGACAGCCCAATGCGGACAACGCCCATGGTGCCGGGCTGGGCCGCTTTCGGGCGGCTGAGCTCGACTTCGAACTGGCCCTCGCCTTGCAGCCGCACGCGCCAGGTCTCCAGCTCGTCGCGCAGCAGCCGCGCGTAGGTCCCGTACTCGGTGGCCGCGGGCGGGCGAAACAGCTGCAGGCGCAGGCGCTGCAGGCTGCGTGGCAGGCGACTGGGGATGATGAAGTCGCAGGTGTCGCTCACCACTGTGCGCTCGGTGGCCGACAGCTCGAAGTAGTCGAACACCAGTTCGTCCAGTTCGGCGCGCGCGCGCGTCCAGTCCTCGTTGCCCTCGACCGAGCGCAGTTGCTGGAAGGGCTTGAGCACTTCGGCCACGTGCTTGACGATGCCGCGGGCTCGCGAGGGATTCTTGTGCCGCTCCGGAGCCAGGAAGGGCAGCTTCTCGATCTCGCGCAGCTTCACGTGGGGCCGCTCCATGGTGAGCGAGAAGGACGTGTAGAAGAGCAGGTAGCGCGCCAGCTTGGAACGCAGGTAGGCCGTCAGGAACAGCATGAGATCGCTGTCGCCTTCTTTGTCGACGATTGCGCCCACGCTCTGCATGAAGCAGAACGGCTTGTCGCTGTAGCAGGCCCGCACTTCCAGCGTGTGGTTGTGCGCGCCGTCGGGGAACAGCACGCGCACGCCCTCGAACGCCTGCCCGCCGGCCGAGCCGAAGTCGGCCACGCGCGGCATGTCCTTGGCCGGGAAGTCTTCCAGGTCGCGGTGGTGCACGAACATGCGGTCACGCGGGAAGCGGGTCGCGCCGATCGCCGTGCTCAGGAATTTGTACTTGTGCAGCGGCTTCGAGCTGGACGGCT